>NZ_JBXFWM010000080.1:0-20183 GCF_056856655.1 Stenotrophomonas sp. STEN033 | reverse complement strand
CAAGAAGGCTGCAGATGGCCTGGAAAGCCCCTGCCGAGCATAGCTCGGCACTACCGCTTCTGCCCCCTCCCTTGCGCAGGCGGAGGGGAGGGTTGGGGAGGGGTTGGCTTTTGCGGCTTTTCTGGGGCCGCTGGCTTCGCGGCTTACGCCGCCCCTACTGGGGTGGTGGATGGCTTGTAAAGCCCCTGCCGAGCATGGCTCGGCACTACCGCTTCTGCCCCTCCCTTGCGCCGCAGGCGGAGGGGAGGGTTGGGGAGGGGTTGGCTTTTGTGGCCTTTCAGCGCTGCTGGCTTCGCGGCTTACGCCGCTCCTACAGGGCTGGTGGATTGCTGGGAAAGCCCCTGCCGAGCATGGCTCGGCACTACCTTAGTAGCCTTCTTCTTCCGCGGCGGCTTCGCGCCCTTGTTGGCGGATCAGTGCTTCTTCGCGGGCATCGTTGATGGCGTGACGCACGCTGTCCAGGTCAACCGCACGTTCGTCCGGCGTGTACTGCCCGGTCAGGACGGTGTCGGGTAGCAGATCACCTGCCTGGAACAGCTCCCACATTTCCTCGCCATACCAGGTATCCAGCAACGCCGGCGCACTGCGGCCCAGGTAGGCGGTGAGGTTGTTGACGTCACGCAGCAGCATGGTGCGCGCGGCATTGTTGCCACCTGCACTGACCACCTGCGGGAAATCGATCACCACCGGGCCATCCGGCCCGACCAGCACGTTGTAGGGCGACAGGTCGCCATGGATCAGGCCGCAGCACAGCATCAGCTTGACCTGCTGCACCAGCACGGCGTGGAACTCGGCGGCCTGCTCGGCGCCCAGCTCCACCTCGCCCAGGCGCGCAGCGCTATAGCCTTCGGCATCGGTCACCAGTTCCATCACCAGCACGCCCTGGAAATAGCCAAACGGCTCGGGCACGCGCACGCCGGCATCGCGCAGCTGGTACAGCGCGTCCACCTCGGTGTTCTTCCACGCCGCTTCGGCCTGCTTGCGGCCGTAGTTGCTGGCCTTGCCGATGGCGCGGGCCTCGCGGCTGCCGCGGACCTTGCGGCCTTCCTGGTACTGCACGCGCTGCTGGAAACTGCGCTGCGCCATGTCCTTGTAGACCTTGGCGCAACGGACTTCATCGCCGCTGCGGACGACATAGACCGCCGCCTCCTTGCCGCTCTTGAGTGGTCGCAGCACTTCGTCGATGACGCCGTCGTCTATCAGTACCTGCAGTTGTTGGGGTGTTTTCACAGTGTCTCGGTGGATGCGGGTGGCGGTCCGATCTGCATCGAACGTGGGCCGTCCGGGTGGGATCAGGCGGGCATATTGTTGCCGATGGTACGGAAACCGGCCAGCCATGGACGTGACGGGGGTTCAGGCTGGGCAGTTCCGCCGGCACCTACGCGAACGGCCAGGCGTTGGGCCTGGCCGTTGGTCGGTGATCGCAGGTCGCAGGTCGCAGGTCGCAGGTCGCAGCAGGCTGCGCCCACCCTCTCCCCAACCCCTCTCCCGGAGGGAGAGGGGCTAGAGCGCACCCTCAGCGGCTGAGCACACCAGGGTTCATCAGGCCCTTGGGGTCGAGCTGGTTCTTGACTGCATCCAGCACGGCCAACGCCGCCGGGTCACGGCCGGCGCGGTAGTCGTAGAACTTGCCCAGCTGCAGGTTGGCCGCGCCATGCGCACGCATGGTGTCGGCGATCTGCCGCTTGAGGGTGTCGGCCGCCGCGCGTGCGTCCAGGTGTTCACCCGGGCAGCCGATGCGCTCGCGGTGGTCGGCATCGACGGTGCGCTGGTGGAAGGCGTTGTGGCTGTCCGGCCAGTAGATGCAGGGCTCGATCACCACCGTCTGCGCGCCCACGCTGGACAGCAGGGTGCCGATGAACAGGCCGTGCTTGTCCATGGTTTCCTGCTCGCGCGCGAACAGGTCCTGCAGGGCGTTGAACATACGGGTGGCCTTGGAATGCGGCACCAGCGCGTGCACCGGCGCCCAGCGCTCGCCCTGCGGGCCGAGCATCGAGTTCCAGGCCGCGAACGGATTGGCCGCCATCATCTTGGCGATCGACGGTTCGATACTTTCACCGAACTCGCCCACCAGCTTGCGTGCACGCGCCACGCGATCGGCCACCTCGGCGGCGCTGTCGCCTTCCAGGGTGATGTGCAGCGAGAACTGCTCCTGGTCAACGATGTCGCGGCCCTTCACCGCCAGCTTCAGGCCGGAGATCAGGCCGCCCTTCTTGATCACGTTGGTCAGCGCCTTGACGTCGCTGGACAGGCCGGCGCGGCGCATGCGCACGCGGGTCAGCGCCGGGTCGAAGGCGGCCGTTTCGCTGGCCAGGCCATGCCGCGAGAGCACACCCAGGGCACCGAACAGACCTTCGGCCGTCGGGAATTGCCAGGACAGGTAGTCGATATGCGCATGCTTGGGAATGAGCTTGAGCACGATGCGCGTCTTGATGCCGAGCAGGCCGCAGTCGCCCAGGAACAAACCGGTCAGGTCTGGCCCGTACCAACGGAAGAACGGGCTGGTATTGGCCGCGGCCGCCGAACCGGTGGTGAGGATGTCGCCATTGGCGGTAACCACCTGCAGGCCCAGCACCACATCGGCCGAGCAGCCATAGCGCGCGGTGCCGTGGAAGATCGCGCCCTGCGACATGCCGCCACCCACGGTGGCATGCGAGCCGGACATCGGCCCGAAGTACGGCGTGCGTACGCCCTTGGCATCCAGCGCTTCCTTGAGCGCGCGCCAGGTGACGCCGGCCTCGACCACCACATAGGCGTCTTCCAGGTTGATCTCGACGATCTTGTCCAGTGTGCCGGTGTCCACCAGCACACTGGGACTCTGCGCGGCGGTATAGCCGCCGGTGTAACTCATGCCACCGCCACGGGCGATGACCGCCACACCGGCATCGGTGAGCTGCTTGACCGCATCGGCCAGCTGCTGCGTGTCGTTCGGGCGCAGCACCGCCAGCAGCGGCTTGCCCTGCGAATAGACGTCGGTGGAAAAGTACTCAAGCTCGCCCGCATCGGTGACGATGCTGCCGCCCCAGCTGGATTGCAGGCGGTCGATGACGGCGGTTGCGGTGTCGTTGCTCATGGGGGTCCTTCGGCTCAGGCAGACAGGGCGGCAGCGCGCCCCTGGTAATCGGATTCGGCATCGCCAACCACGCGCAGCAGCACCGGCAAGGCACGCAGGCGGGCAGCCAGGTCGGGGTGGGTGACATCGCGCAACAGCCCGTGCAGGCGGCTGCCCAGGCGCAGCAGCTCCACCACGTTGTCGTGCACCCGCGCAGGCGCCGGTGCGTCCACGCGGCGACGCGCGGCGGCGCTGGGCGGCAGCCACGGCCACAGCAGGTGGCGCTCGCGCTCCCACTGCCAGGCATCGCAGAGATAGCCACCAGCGCGATCAATGACAGTGCTCGGCAGGCCCTGCAGCAGCAAGGCCTGTTCTTCGGCGGTGAGCAGCCAGGGCGAATGCAGTACGACCTCGGCAACCGCTGCGCCCAGTACCTGCACCAGCGCAGGTACGTAGCCGGCGGCAGCGCCGTGCGCTTCGATCACCAGCGGCAGGGCGTTGTCGGCGGGAATGGCGGCGAGCAGTGCGGCCACCAGGGTGGCGGCGTCCAGCGCGCCTTCGCTTTCGCAGGACGCGCCATGGCCTGGCAGGTCAGGCAGCAGCCAGGCGCTGTCGCCAGCGTCGATCTGCAACGGCGACAACGGTCGCGTGCCGGGGGCATGCAGGCACAGCCGCAGCACGCCCTGCCCTGCCCGTTCCCACACCGCCATGTCACCGGCGCCGGTGGTGATGATGCGGCGCTGCCAGGTGTTGGATGGCAGCGCCGGAGCGGCGGCTTCGACAAAGGCCGGTTCGTTGGCCAGGGTCTGCGCCAACCAGCCGTCCATGCCGTCCTGCATCGCGGGGATGCCGTTGGGTTCTTCAAGCACCGTGACATTGGCCGGCAGGTCGCGCAGGCGCGGCATATGTGCCAGCAGCGGATCACCATGGCGGTAGACCAGCCACGACGGCATCTGCAGCTCACCCAGCCAATGGTGGTCGTTGTGGCGGAACGCGGCGGCGTAACCGGCGCGATAGGTATCGCCCACGTCGAGCACGTCCATCACCGTTTCGCGGCTGCTTTCGGTGGTCTGAGGCGGAATCGCCATGGCCGCTTCGGCACGGCCGTCATACCAGGGGAAGTAATACTTCTGCTCACGCATGCGCGACCACAGCCAGCGCAGGTGGGAGCCATCCCATTGCGGCACGAACGGCGGCAGGTAGGCATCGCCGTACAGTGTGGATTCCTGTGGGGTGAACGCCGCATAGCCGTCGACTACCAATGCGGCCACACGCGTGGGATTGGCCCAGGCCAGCCAGGTCGCGATCAGGCCGCCGGTATGCATGCCGAACACGGCAAAACGCTGCAGACCCAGCGCATCGACGAACTGCAGGGTTGCAGCGCCGAACTCGGCAATCGTCATCGGGTTGCCGGGCAAGGCATCGGAATAGCCGAAACCGGGCGTGTCCGGCGCGATCACCGTGTAGCGGTCGGCATAGCGCTGCTGCATCTGCGCCCACATCCGCGAGTTCTGCGGCGACTGGTGGATCAACAGCAGGGCCGGGCCACTGCCGGCGATACGGTAATGCACCTGCCGCCCGTTGACGGACACGAAACGGCGTTGGATCTGGGTCATGCGTATTCCTTAAAGCCGTACCAGCGCCTTGCCCAGGTTCTCGCCCTTGAGCAGGCCAATGAAACCAGCCGGCGCAGCGGCCAGCCCGTCGTGGATATGTTCGCGGTAGCGCAGCGTGCCTGCGGCGATCATCTGCGCCAGCTCCGCGCGGCATTGCGCAAAGTCGGCCAGATGGTCGTAGACCACCAGGCCTTCAAGCCGTGCACGCGCCCCAATCACCGGCCCCAGGTTGGGCCCGGCCGGGCGTTCGGCGCGGTTGTACTGGTCACTGAGCCCGCACAGCACCACCCGTGCATGCAGGCGCAGCAGCGACAACGCGGCCTCCAGCACCGCGCCGCCGACATTGTCGAAATAGCCATCGATGCCGTCCGCGCAGGCGGCGCGCAGGGCTTGGGCAAAGTCCGCATCGCGATAGCTGACACAGGCATCGAAGCCGAATTCATCGGTGACGATGGCGCACTTCTGCGCGCTGCCGGCAATGCCGACCACGCGGCAACCGGCGGCCTTGCACAGCTGGCCGACGACGCTGCCAACCGCGCCGGCGGCGGTGGATACCAGGAGGGTTTGGCCGGCCTTTGGCTGCAGGATCCTGCGCACGCCGGCCCAGGCGGTAAGCCCAGGAATACCGAGTACGCCAACGGCGGTGCTGGCCGGTGCCAGCGCCGTATCCACCACGGCGGCGGTGTTTGCATCAATGGCGGCGAATTCGGCCCAGCCGGTCATGCCGGTAACCACGTCGCCGATCTGGTAGCGCCCGCTGCGATCTGCAATCACCGTGCCGATGCCGTAGCCCGGCACGATGCTGCCCAGCGGTGGGCAGGGCAGCGCGTAACGGCCGCCGAGCTGCGCACGCAGGAACGGGTCCAGCGACAACCACTGCACCCGCACCAACAGCTGGCCATCGCCGGGCACCGGCAACGGCAGCTGCTGCATTTCAAAATCCTGCAGCTGCGGCAGGCCTTGTGGAACCTGCCGCAGGCAGACGGCCTGCATGGTGCTGTGCAGGCCGTCCATCATCAGAACGCGTTGATGCCGGTCAGCTCGCGGCCGATCACCAGCTGGTGCACGGTCTCGGTACCTTCGTACGTGATCACCGACTCCAGGTTCAGCGCATGACGGATCGCACCGTGCTCGGTGGTGATACCGGCACCGCCGAGCAGGTCACGACACTCGCGGGCGATGTCGATGGCCAGGCGGCAGTTGTTCCACTTGGCCAGCGAGACCTGCTGCGGCTGCATCTGCCCGGCGTCCTTCAGGCGACCGAGCTGCAGCACCAGCAACTGACCGGCGGTGATGCGGCGGGCCATGTCGGCCATCTTGATCTGCGCGCTCTGGGTGGCGGCCACCGGGCGGCCGAACAGGATGCGCTCCTTGGTGTAGGCCAGCACTTCGTCCAGGCAGGCAATCGCAGCGCCCAGCGGGCCCCAGGTGATGCCGTAACGGGCCTGGGTGAGGCAGCCCAGCGGTCCCTTCAGGCCCTTCACATTGGGCAGGCGGTTGGCGTCAGGCACGCGCACGTTGTCGAAGAACAGCGCGCCGGTCACCGAGGCACGCAGGCTCATCTTGTGCTTGATCTCCTGGGCGGTGAAGCCCGGGGTGCCCTTCTCGATGACGAAGCCCTGCACGCCTTCGTCGGTGTTGGCCCAGACGATGGCGATATCGGCCACCGAGCCGTTGGTGATCCACATCTTGGAACCGTTGATCACCCAGTCAGCGCCGTCCTTCACCGCGCGGGTCTTCATGCTGGCCGGGTCGGAGCCGCCATGGGCTTCGGTCAGGCCGAAGCAGCCGATCACCTTGCCGCGCGCCATGTCCGGCAGCCAGCGCATGCGCTGCTCTTCCGAACCGTAGGCATAGATGGGGTACATGCACAGCGAGCTCTGCACCGAGACGAAGCTGCGCAGGCCGGAATCGCCGCGCTCCAGTTCCTGGCAGATCAGGCCGTAGCTGACGCTGTTCAAGCCGGCGCCGCCGTACTGTTCCGGCAGCGAGCTGCCGAGCAGGCCCATGTCGGCGATCTCGGGGATCAGCTCATTGGGGAAACGGCCCTGGTCGAAGCAGTCGCCGATGATCGGCAGCACGCGCTCGTCGGTGAAACGGGCAACGGAATCCTGTACAGCGCGTTCTTCCTCGCTCAGCAGCGAACGCACGTCGAACAAATCGTAGGGGTTCAGTGTCTTCAGGCTCATTACTGTCTCTGGAAGGCGCATCCGCGCCCGGAAGGTAGGGGATAAGGTAGTTCAATCAGGCCGAAAGAATTGCTGCAGCCGCACGCTCGCCCGAGGTGACGGCCGCTTCCATGCCCGGAACCTGCAGTTCGGTCTGCTCGCCGGCGAAGTGGATGCGCCCGAACGGGGTGTTGGCCCAGCGCAGGGTTTCGGCAAAACGGCCCGGGGCGATCTCCGAGAACGCGCCATCGGCCAGCGGGTCATTGCCCCAGCTGCGGGTCTCCAGCGGCAGCAGCGCGCCCTTGGCGGCCGGGCGCAGGCGCTCCATGGCATTGATGACCCAGGCAAACCGGGCCTCGCGGTCCAGGCTGTCGGCGTGCTGGGCCATGGCACCGTTGAGCCAGACGATCAGGCGGTTGGTCTGGCCGTCGGCGCCGGGCACGGCAAACACGCGCTGCAACGGGCCATCGCCCCACAGCGACAAGGGCAGGCCGTCGTCTTCCCAGAACGCGCGGGTCGGATGCAGGTGCACGGTGGTCACCGCATTGGAGCGACGTGCCGCCCAGACCTCCTGCTGGCCGACCGGCGGCGCCGGGTCGATGGCGATACGGCTGAGCGGGCCACTGGGCAGGGCCAGCACCAGGTGCGCGGCGCGGAAGCGGCGGCCGTCAAGGCAGCGCACCTCCAGGCCGGCACGGCCGGACTCGACCCGGCTGACCTGCGCGCCCAGCACCGGCGGCTGTGCCAGTGAGGCGGCCATCGCCTCCGGCAAGGCCTGGCTGCCACCCTGCACCCAACCGGTGCCGCGCGAGCCGAACCGCCGCAGCGCATCGCGACGCAGGGCATCCAGCGCGCTGATGGTCTGCAGCGAAGAAAAACTGTTGCCGATATCCATCCACTGCAGCGCCTGCGACGACCAGCCCTTGCTGGCGATCAACTGCGACAGGGGGATATCCAGCGAGAGATTGGCAGGGTCGCGCCAGCTGTCCACTGCCGGCAGGCCGAGCTCGCCCATGGCGGTGGCCAGCAGCATCGGCGGCAGCAGGCTGCGCTCGCGACCCTGCAGGGTATTGAGTGGGCTTTCAGCCCATTGCGTGGCCGGCACCAGTGCATCGCCGATGGCCAGGCCCAGCCCGGCGGCGGTGGGCAGCGCGGCCGAGGGCGGCACGATGACCACACCTACGCGCTTGGCGTGGGCATGCACGCGCTCGTAGCCGGTGCCGACTTCCACCCCACCGATTTCAAAACGGATGCCGTTGCGCACCACGGTCTGCAGGCGGCCACCAACGCGCGGGTTGGCCTCCAGCACGGTAACGCGGGCGCCGCCAGCTTCCAGCGCATGCGCGGCAGCCAGGCCAGCCAGGCCGGCGCCAACCACGATCACATCGCTGCTCGGCACCTTGGCATGCAGCATGCCCGGCAGCAATGACAGTGCGGCCATGCCAGAAACTCCCTTGATGAAATCGCGACGTTGCATTGGTTCTGCCTGCTGGGTGCGGAGTGCTTTGTTTTGTTGCAGTTGCTGTTGCTTCAAATGCCGTCATTCCCGCGAAGGCGGGAATCGCTCTTGCTTTCGCTCTTGCTTTCGCTTTCGCTCTTGCTCTTGCACACCCCTCCAGAAATTCAAAAGCAAAAGCCAGAGCGATTCCCGCCTGCGCGGGAATGACGATCTGATGGAGCATCGGTAAAGCCCGTTACACGCGGGCTGGGACGCCGCTAGACATCCCAGCCCACGCAAAACTCTTAGAACTTGTAACTGACCTCAACGCCATACATACGCGGCAGCGAAGGTGTCAAACCAAAATCGCGCAGGTTGGTCACCGCCAGTCCGGTCAACGGCGGCACCGCCGGCACTGCCACGTAGGCGTCCGGATTGATGGTGCGCTGTGCGTCTTCCAGGGTGCGGTCGTTGAACGCATTGGTCACGTAGGCCGACACCTGCAGCTGCTCGGTCGGGCGGATGCTGAAGCGGAAGTTGGTACGGGTGGAAGCGCCGATATAGGCCAGGTTGTCGACCTGGATGTAACGCTTGCCTTCGTAGTTGATGTCCATGTTGGCGGTGTATTCCCAGCCATTGGCCAGTGCACCGTCATACATCAGGCCCAGCGTCGCCTTGTGCTTGGGCACGCGCGGCAGGGTGGCGCCGGCAGCATCGGCGGCCGGGTCAGCCAGTGTCGGTGCCTTGCTGCTGGAGAACAGATCGGCCTGGTCCTGGCTGATGAACTTCAGGATCTCGGCATCGGTGTACGAGTACGCCAGGCTGGCCAGCCAACCCTGCGCGAACGCCCACTGGCTTTCCAGCTCGAAGCCACGGATGCGCGACTCACCGACGTTGGTGGTGTAGCTGGTCGAGAACAGCGAGCCGTTCTTGCGGATCACCGGGCCGGTTTCGGTCAGCTGCTGGTTGGTCCAGTCGATCTGGTAGATGTTGGCGTTGACGCGCAGGGTGCCGTCCAGCCAATCGCTCTTCATGCCCAGCTCGTAGTTCCAGGCCTCTTCTTCCTTGTAGGTGTTCAAACCACGCGCGATCAGCGCGTCGCGATCGGCTTCCTGGAAGTCGGCGCGGTAGACGTCGGTATTGAAGCCGCCCGGCTTGTTGCCCTTGGACACCAGCCCGTACAGGTTCACGTTCTCACGCGCCTGGTAGCTCAAGGTCCAACGCGGGGTGAAGCTGCTGAAGGTCTTGTCCAGCGCATACGTCTGGCGATAGGTGTTCGCACCGAGCACGCGCACATCGGTGCCGCCCTTGCTGATTTCATCGCGTGCATAACGGCCTTCCAGCGAGGTGGTCCACTGGTCGTTGATGTGCCAGTTGATCAGGCCGTAGATCGCCTTGTTGATGGTCTGGTCATCCGGATTGGTCGGGATGGCAGTGACCACCTTGTTGCCGCCAATGGTGTAACCGGTGAGGTCACCGCCCCAGCCCGGCTGCGCATCCTGCTTGTAGTAATACGCGCCCAGCATGCCCGACACCGCCAGACTCTGGTCGGTGGTCAGGCGGATATCCTGCGACCAGTTCTTGACCCCCGTATTGCTGAAGCTCTCGAACGCGCCGCCGTAACCGCGGATGGCGCTGTAGTCCTGGTCGCTGGCGGCATAGGTTTCGCTCTTGTTGTAGGCCGAGGTCGAGGTCAGGTTCCAGCCGTTGGCGAACAGATAGTCCACCACCACGCTGGTGCGCAGCAGGTCGGTCTTGCGGCCGGAGAAGTAACCGGCGGTCTCGAATTCCCTGGTGTTCAGCGCGTAGTCCGACGGCGCCGTCAGCTCACCGCAGTAATAGCCGCGGCGGCGCGATTCCAGGATCGGATACAGGCCGAAGTACAGGCCGCCGGTTTCTTCCGGCAGGTAGCAGTTGAGGTTGTCACTGCCCAGGCGGGCCGCGGCGAAGTGCTGGTCGCGGCTCTTCTGCTTCATCACCCGCGCGGTGATGTCCAGTGCGTCGGTCGGCGACCACGCGATGGCGGCCATGCCGCTGATGGTCTCGGTACCGTTGAGGTCCTTCCTGCCCGAGGCCTGGTTGTAGAACACGCCGTCATTGCCACGCTTGTTCAGGCTGACGTCGTAGCCGAACGAACCATCGTCATTGGCGCCCGAATAGAACAGGCCCATCTTTTCCTGGCCGTAGTTGCCCGCGCCCAGGGTGAGCTTGCCGCCCGGCGCGCTGCCCGGACGCTTGGTGATGAAGTTGACCGCACCGGAGAAGGTACGGCGGCCAAACGCGGCCGACTGCGGGCCACGGATCACTTCCACGCGCTGGATGTTTTCCAGGCCATAGCTGGAGATATCGCCTTCAACGTAGATGCCGTCGATGAAGAACGATGCATTGGCCTCGCCCTGGATGTTGGACATGCCGCGAATCACCGGACGGTCGAAGCCGCGGCCGTAGCCGGACTTGAACGAGAAGCTCGGCGACAGGTTGGCGATGTCGCGCACGTCGGTCAGGCCCTTCTTCTCGATGGTCTGCTCGGACATGGCGGTGATCGGCAGCGGCATCTGCTGCAGCGGCTCGGACACGCCACGCGCGGTCACGGTGATCTGGTCGAGGCTGTGCACGGCATCGCTGTTGGCTGCCGGCGGCGCGCCCGCTTCGTCGCTGTCGGCAGCGGCGGCGTTGCCCGCACACAGCAGCAGCGCGAGGGCGATCGAGGAGCACAGCAGGTCTGGCTTGATGGTCTTCATGGGATTCCCGACTGGAAAGTTTGATCGGAATGGATTGGGAGGATGGATGCGCCGTCTTGGGGGAGGGTTCCGTCCGTTGTTTCCGTACTTCAGTCCTGCTGTTTCGCCGCCGCGTCCTGCTTGAGCTGCTTGTAGTAGCTCCAGCTGGTGACGTTGGGTTGCACCCAGGTTTCGGGTGCGCGTGCGTACTCGGGGTAGCGGGTACGGACGAGTTCCTGGATGTCGGCAGGCAGTTCACTGACCGATGCGCGCTTGTTGCCCTGCGCGATGTACAGCAGATTGCCCGGGCGGGTGCCCAGCTTCATCCAGGGAAGCCACGGACCGATGCGGGTCCAGCCGTAGGTGACCGGCACGCTCTTCAGGGCCGGGTTTTCCAGATCCGCGCGGGGCGCGAAGAACATGAAGTGCTCCGACCCCATGTAGGTCGGGCCACTGGACTCGGCCGGGAACTCGGCCGGCTGCAGCGGGTTGGGATAGGCCAGCGGGATGTTGAGGGTCAACATCACCTGGTCGCCGGCTTCCACCCACGGCAGGTGCAGCGGACGGCCCGGCGCATTGAGCACGGTGTTGACCGGGTCGTTGGCGACCTGCACCACCGCGTTGCGCTCACCCGAGAACGGGTTGTCCCAGCTGTCGATGATCTTGCCGGTCTTCAGGTCGCGGTAGAAAGTGAGTTCGCGCGTGTACAGCCGCCATACGCCATCGGCCTGCTTTTCCGCACGGCAGATGTTGTAGCCCTCGAAGCCGAGCAGCGGCGCCGGCTTCTGCCCTGGCTCCTGTGCGAACAGGGTGCCGGCCCACCACAGCAGTTCTTCCTGCTTGGGGTCCAGCGAACAACGCAGCTTGACCATTGCTTCAACGCTGCCCTGTTCGGACTGCAGATCCAGCGCTTTCGCCTGTGGCGAAAGTGCAATTGCGGCAGCCAGCAAAACCGATGACATTCGAATCACGTCTAACCCCCCGGTTGAAGTGGAGCAATGAAGCCAGCGCGCTGGCCTGCCCCGGACCACGGAAGACGGGCCTGCGACCCATCAAAGATGACATATAGCTATATCATTAGTACATGTTTGTCCAATCATTTGTAGAACCTTTATCGCCGACCCCGCAGCACTGCTGGACGCCGTGAAAACCCAGCAACAGCAAGCACGGGGGGCACTGCGCAAGATGTTGCTTTGCAACAACAAAGCGCCCGCCCAGGCCATGAAAATGGGCACTGGCTTTTTGTCCGGACATTTGAGAAATTCGGGATACGGATGATGCCGGGAGATAGGCTGATAGACCGTTCTGGCGGAGATTTCCGCCAGTACGAAGGCGCAAGGGCTCAGGTATTAGTTGGCCGCTTGACCCCGACCAGACCTACATGACATATAGATATAACTTTAGAACTTGAAGCCTTCCAAGGAGTCGCCATGAGCCAGCAAGCCCTGCCCCCCAGTTGGCAGCACGTGGGCCGCCACGCGGCGTTCCCCGATAGCGCGCTGGATGACACCGCCCGCTTCGACTTCCTGGCCAACCTCAATGGCTACCTGGCCACCCAGCTCAGCCCCAAGGTCAAGCTGGCCTACGAGCAGCGGGTGAAGCCGGCGTTCGAGAAGGACAAGGGCCGCGCCCCGGAAACCCGTCACGAAGTGCGCAAGGCGATGGCCGGCGATGCGATCTACCAGACCTGGAGCGCCCTGCGCCGCAGCAGCATGGAAATGCGCCAGCAGGCCGGTCGTGGTCTGGTGCTCAAGCAGGTGAACGCGCTGATCGACAAGACCCGCGCACTCAACGCCAGCGACGATGGCCTGCAGTTGGATGCCTCGGTGAAGGTGCCGCGCTATTCCAGCGCGGTGGACATCCACTGCATGCCCGGCGGTTACCACACCGAGCTGCTGGCCGATGACGTATCAGCGGCCGCCAACTACGACTGCGGCATCTTCGCCACCACCGGCGGCATGCTCGGCCGCTACAACGATGGCGGTGGCCAGGCGCTGGCGCAGTGGTTGCAGGAAGAACACCCCGGCTTCAAGCCGCGTCGTATCCTCGATATCGGCTGCACGGTCGGCCACAACATCGTGCCGCTGGCGCAGGCCTTCCCGGATGCCGAGGTGGTCGCCATCGACGTGGCCGCACCGATGCTGCGCTACGCCCATGCGCGCGCCCGCGCCCTGGGGGTGAACAACATCAGCTTCCGCCAGGCCAATGGTGAAGCGCTGGACTATGCGGACGGTTCCTTCGACCTGATCACCACCGCCATGTTCTGGCATGAAAGCTCGGCCACGGCGATGCCGCGCAAACTGCGCGAGATCCACCGCCTGCTGGCGTCGGGCGGCCTCACCGCCCACCTGGAGCAGCCGCAGTACCACGGCATGGACCCCTACGAGCAATTCATCCGCGACTGGGATGCGTACAACAACAACGAGCCGTTCTGGAGCGTGATGCACGAGTACGACCTGCGCCAGATGATGGCTGCGGCCGGCTTCGATGCCGAGCGTTATTTCGAAACCAAGGTCCGCGGCGTGGTCGATCGGGACATCTTCCCGGTGGCCAGCGAAAGCGGCGAAGACCACGGCCGTGCCGCGCTGTGGACCATGTTTGGAGCCTGGAAAGCATGAGCATCGATCCGATCGCCCTGGCCGGCAGCCGCGCCCGCGGCAAGCGTCCCTATTTCTTCAAGGACCCGGACGTGGAGCGGGTGCTGTCCATTGCCATGGCCATCGCCATGGAAAATGCCGTCACCCACCAGCGCCTGGATGCGCTGGAACGTTTGATTGAACAGAAAGGCCTGCTCAGCCGCGAGGAACTGGACCAGTTCCGCCCGGACCGTGAGGCCGAAGCACAGCGCACGCTGTGGATGAAGGAATACATCGCCCGGGTGCTGCGCATCGTGCAGCAGGAAACCGAGGCTTTGGAAGGCGGTGCTATGGACGTGCCGATGGAAGAAGTGATGGATGCACTTCGCAACGAATGAGGCCAAGCCTCAACTGATGACATCAACACGACCAACAAGGAAACCGCAATGCCGAACATGCAACTGCACCTGCCGCTGCTGGCCCGCCACGAAGGCGTCTGGGATGGCGTCTACCGTTACTACGACGCCAACGGCGACAAGATCGACGAACACAAGTCGCGCCTGATCTGCCGCTTCCCGGCCGATGAGAACCTGCCCTACCACCAGACCAACCACTACAGCTGGGCCGACGGCAAGGTGGAAGTGCGCGACTTCCCGACCCGCTACGAGTTTGGCCGCGTCATCTTCGACAACGAGCTGATCTACGGCTGGGCCGCCGAAGTGCCGCTGGATGACTACCACCGCACGGTGATGCTGTACTGGAAGCGCAAAGGCGAGGAAGGCCTGGAGCTGTACGAAATGATCCAGCTTTCCGACTGCGGCCAGCTGCGCAACCGCATCTGGCATTGGTACAAGAACGGCGTACTGGTACAGCGCACGCTGATCGACGAAAAGTTCGTCAGCCGCGACTGGCAGAAGATCAAGGGCGAGAGCTTCAACGGCGACCCGATCTGACTTCGCAACTGAAATGATGACTCGGGGCGCCAAGGCGCCCCGAGTTTGTTTGAACGTTGCAAGGACTGCTTGAGCCCCTCTCCCGCGCGCGGGAGAGGGGTTGGGGTGAGGGCAAGCTTTTAAAGCTCTAAAAGCTCCCCTCATCCGCCCCTTCGGGGCACCTTCTCCCGCAAGCGGGAGAAGGGATCAAGAACAACAGCACAAGCAACAGCACAAGCAACTGCACAAGCAACTGCAACTGCAACTGCAACTGCAACTGCAACTGCAACTGCAACTGCAACTGCAACTGCAACCAACATGATCCAGGCTATCAACCACCGAGGTACCCAATGAGCAACACCCGCAGACATTTCCTGGGCAGTGCCGCCGGCCTGGCCGCACTGGGCGCAGTCGGCCCGTCCCTGCTGGGTGCCTCGGCACCGGCACAAGCCGCAATGGGCAAGGGCCCGGATGCGCTCAACGAACGCACCGATGGCACCTACGCCACGGTTGAACTGGCCAAGCCCGCCTGGACCCTGGGCCTGGTGCAGTCGCGCGTACACAGCTTCGACGCCAAGGAATGGAAGGCCGGCACCAAGCGCAACCTGGCGCATATGCTCGAGCTCATCGACAAGGCGCATTACCACGCCAAGCCCGACCTGCTGCAGTTCCACGAATTCCCGCTCACCGGCTGGCGCAAGTGGACCCGCGATGAAATCCTCAAGTTCGCCATCACCATCCCCGGCGAAGAAACCGAGGCCATCGCCGCCAAGGCACGCCAGTACGGCACCTGGATCGTGTTCGGCGCCTATGCCACCGACCCGGATTGGCCGGGCCATGTGCTGTCCATCACCACGATCATGAACGACAAGGGCGAGATCGTGGACAAGCACTGGAAGGCACGCAACCTCAAGGGCGCCTTCCCGGACTTCGAACTGTTCACCACCACGACGTACGACGTGCTCGACCGCTACGTGGAAATGTATGGCCGCGATGCCGTCGTGCCGGTCACCCGCACGCCACTCGGCAATATCTGCACCAGCTCCACCCAGCGTGAGCCTGAACTGTTCCGGGCGATGGCGTTCAAGGGCGCCGAAGTGTTCCTGCGTACCGCCTCCGGCGGCTTCTCGGACATGGATATCGCCGCCTGCGCGATGTACAACGGCGTCTACTCCTCCATCGTCAACAACTCGATCTCGCCGGACAACGGTCCCTATTTCGACGACCCGGGCTCAGGCGGCACCGCGCTGTACGACCCCACCGGCAAGGCCATCGCCGAAGCGCAGAGCAAGGAAGAAACCCTGGTGCTGGGCCGCGTGCCGATCGCCGAACTGCGTGCGCGCAAGCGCCAACCTGTCGTGCACATGGACCTGTTCCGCGACGTCTACGACACCTACCAGAACGCCTATCCGCCGAACCTGTGGTCGGAGTACCTGCCCACCTCGCTGGAAGACGCCGCCCGCTACATCCGCGGCAAGTCGCGCTGGAAGTAAGTTGAACCGACAACGGCGCCGTAAGGCGCCGTTGCTTCATTCGGCGCCACCACTGATTTCAGCCGATCGAACCAAAGCGGCTTCATACCGCAGCGCGCGGTTCGGCCCACAGCCACTCCAGCTCACAAGCAGCTGACACGGCACGGATCAAACTGAGCGTCGGTTCCGCGATGACGGAGTTGTTAATGCCAACCGTCTTCCATCTCGGCCTGCTGCTGTGCTGGGCCGTGGTGCTTGGCTATTGGGCCATCACCGCACTGCGCGCCAAACCGGTGAGCCGCAACGAGTCGCGTGCGCGGCAGTTCCTGGCGTACTGGCTGCCGTTGCTCATCGCGGTACTGCTGCTCGGTCCGGGCCAATGGTTCGGCCACAGCTGGCTGCGTGAGCAGTTCGTCCCGCACGCCTTGCCGATCTACACCTTGGGCCTGCTGCTGTGTGTGGCAGGTGCCGCACTCGCGCTGTGGTCGCGCTGGCAGCTGGGTCGCAACTGGAGCGGCAACGTGCAGATCAAACAGGCGCATGAGCTGATCAGCAGCGGGCCGTATGCACATGTGCGCAACCCCATCTACAGCGGCTTCCTGCTGATGTTCAGCGGCACCGCGTTGATGGTTGGCGATTGGCGCGGGGTGATCGCCGTGGCAATCGTGTTCGCCTCGTTCTGGGTCAAACTGCGGCAGGAAGAGCGCTTCCTCGCAGCCCACTTCGGGCCCGCCTACAGTGCCTATGCGGCACGCACCAAACGCCTGATTCCCGGTCTGCTGTAAGGCCTCAGGCGCCGCGCTCCGGGTCATCCTCACTACCGCGTCCTGCGCCGTAACCCAGTCCGGCGCCCATGCCCATGCCGGCACCCATCCCGCCCATGCCACCGCCGGCACCGCCACCTTTGCCACCACCCGCGGCGTCCTTGTCGGCGCCTTTACCCGCACCCTTGTTGCCGCTACCGCTGCCCGCCGGCCGCAGCGGCCCTTGGCGGGGAATGGCGACGGCAGCCGGTATCACCTCCAGGTCCAGCACGCTGCGGACGAAGTCGCGCAGTGACACCACCAGCTCGGCGGTATGGATCGGCCGGCCCTCGACCATATCGGTGGCAGCGCGCGCGGCCAGCCGCACCTGCTCCTCGGTGCCCAGCAGGATCACGTCCGACAGCGCCGCCTCCACCGCATCGCGGATGCGCCGCGCCCGCTCACCCGCCTCGCCTGGATCCGGGCTTGGCAACAGCAGGGCACCGTCGGCGGTCGTAGCGGTCTGTCCCTGCGCCAGTTCGGCGGCACGTCGGCGCAGATCGCGCAGGTGGCTGGGGTCAACGCTGAGATCACCTGTAAAGGAACCGCCCAAGGTCTTGTAGGCCGCAATCAGGGTCTTCAGCCGTTCGTTGATCTGGCGATTGGCGGCTTCGCGCTTCTGCTGCACCGCCTGCATCACCAGCAAGCGGATGCCGACGCCGATCAGGGTGATGATCGCCAGACCCACCAGCGTCGACAGCAGGCCCTGCCAGGAACTGAAATCCAGACCACGCATCCGCGCACCCGTTGCTGCAGGCGCACATGCGCGCCGGGACCTCCATCGTACCGGCAGCATGCCAATCCCCACCAACGGCACAGCCACTGCAGTGGGCGGACGCGGTATCGTGTCGCCCTCTTCTTGTCCTAGAACCCGCCGATGCCCAGCACGTCTCCCGCCCCGGCCACCGCCCCTTCGCAGAAACTGGAACGCGCGCTCAAGCCGCGCCAGCTGATCATGATGGGGCTGGGCAGCGCCATCGGTGCCGGCCTGTTCCTGGGCTCAGGCGTGGGCATCCAGGCCGCGGGCCCGGCGGTACTGATCTCCTACCTGGTGGCCGGCACCCTGGTCATCATCATGATGCACGCCATGGGCGAGATGGCCGCCGCACGGCCCGCCAGCGGCGCATTCTCGGTCTACGCCGCCGATGCCCTGGGTGCCACTGCCGGCGCCACCGTCGGCTGGTTGTGGTGGGCGCAGCTGGTGGTGGTGATCGCCGCCGAATCCGTCGGCGCGGCCGGTCTGCTCAGTACGGTCTGGCCGCAATTGTCGGTACCGCTGACCTCGCTGGCATTCATGGTGGTGTTCACTGCCATCAACCTGCTGGGCGTGCGCAATTACGGCGAGTTCGAGTTCTGGTTCGCCATCCTCAAGGTCGGCGCCATCATCGCCTTCATCCTGATCGGCATCGCGCTGCTGCTGGGCCTGCTGCCCAATGTGCCTTCGCCCGGTCTGGCCAACATCACCGGCCATGACGGTTTCATGCCCAAGGGCCTGGCCGGCATCGGCGCGGCGCTGCTGGTGGTGATCTTCGCCTTTGGCGGCACCGAGATCGTGGCCGTGGCCGCGGCCGAAACCCAGGACCCGGAACGCAGCCTGGCCCGTGCCATCCGTACCGTGGCCTGGCGCATCCTGGTGTTCTACATCGGCTCGATCGGCGTGATCATCGCCGTGGTGCCGTGGAACAGCCCCACCCTCAAATCGCCGTTCGCCGCCGTGCTGCAGGTCGCCAACATCCCCGGCGCGGCCACTGCCATCACCTTGATCGCGGTGATCGCCCTGCTGTCGGCGCTGAACGCCAACCTGTACGGCGCCTCGCGGATGATCTATTCGCTGGCTGAACGGGGCGAGGCCCCGCGCTGGCTGGGCCTGACCAATACCCGCCAGGTGCCGGTGCTGGCGGTGTTGGCCAGTGTGCTGTTCGGCTTTGCCGCCACCGTGCTGGAGCTGGTGTTTCCGGACAAGGTGCTGCCGGTGCTGCTCAACGTGGTCGGCTCCACCTGCCTGCTGGTCTGGACCATCACCCTGGTCTCGCAGCTGATCCTGCGCCGTCGCGCCGAGCGCCTGGGCACGCCGCTGCCGTTCCGCATGGCCGGCTTCCCCTACCTGACGGTGCTGGCGCTGGCAATCCTGGGGCTGATCTTCGCGCTGCTGCTGAGCACCCCGGAGACCCGCCTGCAGTTCCTCTCGATGGCCGCCTTCACCGCTTTCATTGCGCTGTGCAGCGGCCTGGCAAGGAAGACCCGCCGCGCCTGACCATGCCAAATCAGCTGGCATTACAGCCCATCGCCACGATGGGCTTGTTTTAACGGGAAACTAACGGCAGGCTGCACCCATCCGAGGCCAGTCATGCCGATCACAGACCCCCGCGTAGATACCTACATCGCCGATGCCGCCGCTTTCGCGCAGCCGATCCTGCGCGAGATCCGCCAGCGCGTGCACAACGGCTGCACCGCGGTGGAAGAGGCCATCAAATGGGGCATGCCGGCCTTCCTGTACAACGGCAAGCTGCTCTGTGGCATGGCGGCATTCAAGGCGCACGCCACGCTGGGGTTCTGGCAGCGCGAGGCGGGTAGCGGCGATGACACGGCGATGGGCCAGTACGGCCGCCTGCAGTCGCTCCGCGACCTGCCCGGCAAGCGCGAGTTCACCCGCCAGCTACATGCCGCCATGCAACGTATCGATGCTGGCGTAACCCGCCCGCGGGCAACCCCCCGAGCGCCCCTGCCAATGCCCCCGGCATTTGCCGAGGCGCTGGCCGGTGCGGCGGCCGCCAAGGCACAGTTTGAATCGTTTCCCCCTGGATACCAACGCGACTATCTGGAATGGATAGGCGAGGCCAAACGCGAAAGTACCCGCCAGCGGCGTATCGCCCAGGCCATTGAGTGGTTGTCCGACGGCAAGCGGCGCCACTGGAAACATGAGACACATTGACGTGGGACGCGCCAACGATTCCACTTCCCCCAAATATCCCCCAATCAGCCCTGTTGCTACGCCATGATCGACCTAGAAAGCCTCATCCAGCGCTCCATCGACCCTGCATCCGTCAGGCTGGAAGGTACCCTGACAAATCCGCCGTCGTTCGGCGTGTATGCCATCGAGAACATCGATGACGGCAGCACCCATTACCGCTTCGGCAATCATCCGGTGCGCATGCACGAACTGGAGGACAAGTTCGGCAGCGCCGAGCTGGAGTACCTGTTCCTCAGCCGCGAAGACGCCGCTGCGATGACTTCGGCCCTGAACCGCCCCGAAGCGGACTGAACAAGCCGAGATAGCGCCGAGCCATGCTCGGCCGAGGCATTGCCGTGTAGTGCCGAGCCATGCTCGGCCGAGGCATTGCCGTGTAGTGGCCACCCCAGATAGGCACCGCCGGTGGCCGGGGGGACAAATTACCCGGCAGGGGCG
>NZ_JBXFWM010000079.1:0-20327 GCF_056856655.1 Stenotrophomonas sp. STEN033 | reverse complement strand
CCGTCCCCATCCCCCTCCTCCCTCTCAGCCCTCACGCGGCCCCCCCACAAACTACTTTTATTTGTCCCGTAAACCCCTCTGCGGAGCAGGCCGCGGCACTACCGATCATTGTTCCGGTGAAGCCTCTGCCGAGCATGGCTCGGCACTACATGCGCCTCCCTCATGGTTGCCCGCGCAACCACACTCCGCTTCCCTCCAAGCCTCTGGCACACTCGCGCTTCCACCAACACGGAAGTCGCCGCCATCGCCCGCCAGATCACCCGCGCCCGCACCGCCGCCCTCGTGCTCATCACCCTGAGCAGCACGGCTTTGGCCGCCGACACCTTCATCGCCCGCGACCACGTCAGCGATGGCATCTTCACCACCGGCATCGAAGGCCCGGCGACCGGCCCGGACGGCGCGCTGTACGTGGTCAACCTCGGCAAGGACGGCACCATCGGCCGCGTTGATGAAACCGGCAAGGCAACGCTGTTCCTCACCCTGCCCGAAGGCAGCATCGGCAACGGCATCCGCTTCGGTAGCGATGGCACGATGTATATCGCAGATTACCCACGCCACAACATCCTGCGCGTAGCGCCCGACTCAACCAGCGTCAGCGTATTCGCGCATCTGCCAAACGCACACCAACCCAACGACATCGCCCTGGCTCCGGACGGCACGTTGTATGCCAGCGACCCCAACTGGACCAAGGTCGATGACGGCCAGTTGTGGCGCATCGACCGCGATGGCCGCGTGCAGCTGCTGGAATCCGGCATGGGCACCACCAATGGCATCGAGGTCAGCCCTGACGGCAAGCGCCTGTACGTAAACGAAAGCGTGCAACGCAATGTCTGGGTCTACGACCTCGCCGCCGACGGCAGCATCAGCAACAAGCGCCTGCTGATCCGCTTCGACGACCATGGTATGGACGGCATGCGCTGCGACGCCGACGGCAATCTCTATATCGCCCGTTACGACGCCGGTGTGGTTGCGGTGGTCTCGCCGGAAGGCAAGCTGCTGCGTGACGTCCCACTCAAGGGCCGCAAACCCACCAATGTCGCCTTCGGTGGCAGCGATGGCCGCCAGGTCTTCGTCACCCTGCAGGACCGCGGCGCGGTGGAAACCTTCCAGGCAGACCGTCCCGGCCGTGAATACGGCTTGCAACCCTCAGCCAAACCCTGAGAGCGCCAGTCTCAGCTGCTGCAATCCATATCAGGCATGCTGTAGGCCATGGGAGGAACCGCAATGCACAGCATCGAACTGAAGGACCCGGCCGGTTTCGGCAACGAGTTTCTGCGGCTGACCCTGATGCAGGGCTTCCAGTCGCTGACCAAGCGCGACCTGGAACTGCTGATCTTCGTACTGCTCGAGCGCGACGGCGCCATCAACCGCAGCGACTCCAATGCAGCGGTCGCACTGCAGTTGCGGGTCACCCCGGCCAAGGTCAAGGGCCTGCGTCGCGATGGTTATGCACGCTGGCGTGCGCTGGTGCCGGAGGAAGGCGACGCCGCCCTGCAGCGCATCGTCGCCTCGGTGTTGACCGAGGCCAATCTGCGTTCCGGGGCAAAACACGTCAGCGAACGCAGTCGCAAGGAAGGCTTCCTCGCCATCCGCATCGAACACCCCGACGATGCCCAACGCTTCGAGCAGGCCATCCTCGATGTCGGCGCAATCCCGGTTTACGAACGCAACCGCGAAGTGGTGGCAGTGCGTTTCGACACCCTGCTCAACATCGCCGAGCGCTGGAACTACCTGCAGCCCGATCCGCAGGCCACCCTGGATGCCTTGAAGAAGCTGGCCCCGGCCTCGGAAGAAGTCGCCGACCTGCTGAAGAAGGATGTCAGCCAACTGCGCTGGGTCGACCTGCGGCGTGCGCTCAACAGCTTGGGCGCGAAGGCCATCAGTTCTACCGCCGAGGGCGGTTTGAAGGGGCTGTTGAAGCTGGTGTTCCCCTTTATTCCGAGCTGACGATTCGCCTGTTCAGCTACTGCGCACTACCATCATGGGCAGCTGCCACTGCGGTAGCAGGCCCTGTTTCCAACAATGATGAGTCGTGCCATGCCTGTGTTCCGTACACTCCTGCCGCTGGCGCTCGCCGCCTTGCTGCCTGTTGCCGCCAACGCCCAGACGGTGCCGCGCCCTGAGCCTGCGGTCAGCATGCCGTTGAACGATGTGCCGGTGCATGTACGCGAGCAATCGCTGGCTACTGGCAAGGTCACCCATTCCGTGCAGATCCCGATGCCTACCGACCAGGCCCAGGTAACGGTCCGCTCGATCCAGCCCGACAGCGTAGTCGGCAATTACCGCATCGATTTCGAGGCGATGGATGTGGATGGCGATGGTTTCATCAGCCGCGAGGAAGCGCAGGCCAATCCGGCCCTGGCTGACGAATTCAATGCCCTGGATACGGCGCGGCGCGGCAAGCTGTCGCGCGAGCAGTTGGCCGGTTGGTTGCGCTAAGGCATCACCCCTGTAGTGCCGAGCCATGCTCGGCTGGGCATTACCGATAGAGCCTCTGCCGAGCATGGCTCGGTACTACAGTGGCATTGCTGGTAAAGCCCCTGCCGAGCATGGCTCGGCACTACATCACCTACAGGCCGGAGGCGCGCTTCCAGAACATCGACATCAGTGGCGGCATCTTGCCCGCCAGGCCCAATAGCGCACCGCGTGCCAGGGTCAGGTGCATCTCATCGTTGGAGAACACCTTGTTGATCGCATCGAAGCTGTAAGCGGCCACCGTGTTCTCGCTGCGCCGGGTACGCGCCCAGCGCTGCAGGCGATGTGGCGAGCTCCAGTCCTGCCGACGCTGCCTGGCTTCGCGCACAAGATCACGCAGGCCGGCGACATCACGCAGGCCCAGGTTCACGCCCTGCCCGGCAAGTGGATGCACCACGTGCGCGGCATCGCCCAGGGTCAACACGCGCCCAGCCACATAGGCGCTGGCCAACTGCCGACGCAGCGGGAACGCCGCGCGCGCCGAGACCAAACGCATCTCACCCAAACGCCCGGCAAAGGCATTGGTCAGCTCGCGATTGAAGCTGTCCTCATCCAGGGCGAGCACCCGTTCGGCTTCGGCATCCGGCAAGGTCCAGACAATGGAGCTGCGGTGGCGGTCGAACGGCAGCACCGCCAGTGGGCCGGTATCGAGGAAACGCTGCCAGGCGGTGTCCTCGTTCGGCAGCGCACTGTCCACGTAGGCAACCACGCCGCGCTGGCCATAGTCGTGGCGGCTGACCTCCAACCCTGCCAGCGTGCGCAGGGTGGATTCGGCACCATCGGCGGCAATGGCGATCGTCGCTTCGATGCGGCGGCCATCGTCCAGGCGCAGGCGCACGCCCTGCGCATCCTGCTCCATCGCCTCCACCCGTGCCGGGCAATACAGCTGCACGCCCGCCGCCGGCAGCGCCGCCCACAGGCGGTCCACCAGCAGGCCGTTCTCGACGATCCAGCCCAGTTCGCGGCGGCCCAGGGTGTCGGCATCGAAGGTCAGGTCACCGCCACCGGCGGCGTCCCAGACCCGCATGCGCCGATAGGCGCGTGCACGGGTCTGGTCCACCTGCTTCCACACGCCCAGCGATTCCAGCAGGGCGGCATTGTCAGCCGCGAAGGCGAACACGCGCAGGTCCGGCTTCAGCGCTGACCACGGCGGCGGCTCGCGGCCTTCTATCAATGCCACCTGCAGGCCTTCCTGGGCCAGCGCCAGCGCACAGGCCGCGCCGACCACGCCGCCACCCACGATCACCGCATCCCATTGTCCGCGCCGGCTCATCGCACTTCACTCCTGCACAGCTCGGGCACCTGGCCACGGAAGCCCATCGCGCCACCGACCAAGAAGGATTGCACGGCTGGCGCCTGTGCCGCAGCGACAAAACCCAGGCTGCGCAGCGGCCGTATCAGCGGCGTGGCATTGCTGGTCAAACGGGCAAGCCCATCCGAGAACGCCAAGGTCTGCTCGCGGTCCGGGCCGCGTCGCGCCACATAGGCCTGCAACAGGTCGTCGCTGCCCGGGTCCCGCGCGGCGTCGCCAATCAGCTCGGCCAAGGTCAGCGCATCGCGCAGCCCCAGGTTGAAGCCCTGCGCACCCAAAGGGTGGATGGTCTGCGCGGCATTGCCCAGCAGCAGCGCGCGCTCGCCCACCAGTTGCTGCGCCAGCACCTGGATCAGCGGGTAGGCGCTGCGCGGGCCGCTTTCCAGCAGGCGCCCGGCGCGCCAGCCCACCGCATCCTGCAGCCGCGCCAGCCATGCCGCATCGTCCAGCGCCATTACCGCATCGGCCTGGGCGCGGGCCACGCCGTGGACCACACCGTAATGGCGGTCGCCACGGGGCAGCAGCGCGGTCGGGCCGGTATCGGTGAAGCGCTCGTAGGCAGTGCCGTCCGGCGCCTTGGCCGCGCGCAGCCGGGCCACGAACAGGGTCTGCTCGTAATCGTGTTCGCTGACCGCGATGCCCAGCGCCTGCCGCACCGCGCTGCGGGTGCCGTCGGCCCCCACCACCAGCCGCGCCTGCAGCTGCTGCTCGCCAGACGCATCGCCGATGACCAGTTGGCGGCGGCCATCGCTGCTGCCCCCCAGGCCCAGGAAGCGCGCCGGGCGGTAGCGGGTCAGGTGCTGCAGTTCGCCCAGCCGGGCTTCCAGCGCCTCACCAAAGTCGCGCGCCACCACCACCTGGCCGAAGGCCTCGCGGCCATAGTCGCTGGCCTGCATCACCACCCGGCCGAAATCGCCGACGCGGCTGACATGGATACGGCGGATCGGGCCACCCGGATTGGCCAGCTTCTGCATCACCCCCAGCGCGGTCAGGGCGTTGACCGTAGCTGCGGCAAAGCTGAGGTTGCGCTGGTCGAACACCGCCGGCATGGTGCCGGCCGGGGTCGCCTCGACCAAACCAACGTCCAGTCCCAGCCGGTCCAGTGCGATGGCCAGGCTGGCACCGACCAGCCCGCCACCGACAATCACTACGTCATGGTTCTTGCTCATGGGCCAATGATACGGGGGATCACTGGCACGGCTACGCCAGTCTTGCCGCAGCGCAACCGCCGGTTCACCCCCACTACGGCTAGAATGGCCGTCTGATTAACGGAAACCGCCACCATGACCGCCAACGTCCAACGCGCCATCATCCTGTCCCTGCTCGTGCTGCTGATGGCCGGCACCCGCCTCAACCACTTCGCACCGGTCCCGGATGCGTCCTGGGCGGTGTTCTTCATCGGTGGTTTCTACCTGCGCAACTGGACCCGCTGGGCCTTCCCCTTGCTGATGGGCCTGGCCGTGGTGGTTGACTGGGTGGTGATCTCCAACCAGGGCATGAGCTTCTGGCAGCACTACTGTGTCTCGGCCGCCTACTGGATGTTGATCCCGGCCTATTTCGCGATGTGGGCCGGCGGCATGCTGCTGCGTCGTTACTACACCGGCGCCAGCCTCAAGTCGCTGGGCCTGCTGGCCGCCAGCGTGATCGGTTCTGTCGCCCTGTGCCACCTGATCGCCCAGGGCAGCTTCTATTGGATCAGCGCTTCGGTGGCTGAGCCGAGCGTTGCCGGCTGGGCCAAGAACTACAGCGATTGGCTGCTGCCCTACATGCAGACCGCTGCCATGTACGTCGGTGCCGCCGCACTGGTGCAGCTTGCCGTTGAAGCCACCAGCAAGCAGCCGGCCGCCGGCCGCGTTGCCCACTAAGGGCACGCCAGGCAATGGGTAACCGCCTCTCCAAGATCTACACCCGCACCGGTGACGATGGCAGCACCGGCCTGGGCGATGGCAGCCGCACCGGCAAGGATTCGCTGCGGGTCAACGCCTACGGCACCGTCGACGAGGCCAATTCGGCCATCGGCGTGCTGCTGGCGGTGGAGCTGCCACAGGACGTGCGCGATCTGCTGACCACCATCCAGCACCAGCTGTTCGACCTGGGCGGCGAGCTGTGCATCCCTGGCCATGCCGCCATCCACGCCGCCGACATCGACGCGCTGGAGCAGCAGCTGGACCGCTACAACGACGACCTGCCACCGCTGAAGGATTTCATCCTGCCGGCCGGGGGCGAAGGTGCTGCGCGCTGCCACCTCGCGCGTACCATCGTCCGTCGCGCCGAGCGTGAGACGGTCGCACTGGCGCGGGTCGAAGATATCCGTGCCGAGGCCGTGCGCTATCTGAACCGCCTCTCCGACCTGCTGTTCGTGCTGTCCCGCGTACTTGCCAGGGCCGGTGGCCATGGCGAAGTCCTGTGGAACCACGAACGCCGTCACGGCTGATCCTCCCCTCCCATACGACGCCGCGCACCGCGCGGCGTCGCCGGTTACAGTGCGGCCATGCTGGTATTCACCCACCCCGCCTGCCTTGAACATGACCCCGGTATCGACCACCCCGAGTCGCCCGAGCGTCTGCACGCCGTCATTTCCGCCCTCCGGGCCGCGTTCCCGGACCAACTGGAATGGCGCAATGCCCCGCCCGCCAAGCTCGGCGAACTGGCCCGGGTGCATAGCCGCGAGCTGATCGATTCGGTGCTGCAGGTGCAGACCGCGCCGCTGCGGCGTATCGACCTGGACACCTTCAGCTCCCCCGGTTCGGCCAGCGCAGCCCTGCATGCAGCCGGTGCCGGCGTTGCAGCGGTTGACGCGGTGATGCTCGAGGACGGCAACACCCATGTGTTCTGTGCGGTACGTCCGCCCGGCCACCATGCTACCGCCGATACTGCGATGGGCTTCTGCCTGTTCAACAACATCGCCGTGGCCGCGGCCTACGCCCGCGACAAGTACGGCCTGGAGCGCATCGCCATCGTCGATTTCGACGTCCACCACGGCAACGGCACCCAGGCCATCTTCGAGGCCGACCCCAAGGTCGCCTACTACAGCACCCACCAATCCGGCCTGTTCCCGTTCTCGGGCAACATGCGCGAACGCGGGGTCGGCAACATCTGCAACATCCTGCTGCCGCCGGGCAGTGGCGGCTTCCGCTTCCGCAATACCTGGGCCGACGAGATGCTGCCGCAGATCGAGGCATTCCGGCCACAGCTGCTGTTCATCTCGGCCGGTTTCGACGCCCACATGCGTGACCCACAGGCCGACCTGATGGTCGAGACCGAGGACTTCGGCTGGCTGACCGCCGAACTGGTCAGGCTCGCCGAGCGCCACGGTAGCGGCCGCGTGGTGTCGATGCTGGAGGGGGGCTACGACCTGCAGGCGCTGCGCGAATGCAGCGTGGCCCACGTCCAGGAACTGCTCGCAAGCCGTTGATGGATGAACCCTGCCCGGCCCATCCGGCAGCCTTTCATTGCCCCCATGCAGGCGATGCGGCAAGCTAGCGACCGTTTTCCCCCGAATGCGAACCGCGTGCGCCGAGCTCTCCGCCTGCTTCCCCTGCCCTTGGGCATTGCCATCTGCCTGCCCGCCTGGGCCGACGAGAAGCCGGTGAACTGGGGCCTGTGCCCGGCCACCGACACCTTGCCGGCCTTCGACGAAGCACCGCCGGTCGACCCGGCTGCCGCAGCCAACCGCGAGCAGCTGCCGACCGATATCGAAGGCAACGAGCTGACCGGCACCAGCACCGTGCCGCAGTACCAGGGCAATGTGCTGCTCAAGCGTGGCGACCAGTTCATGGGCGCCGACAGCCTGCGCATGGACACCGAAACCGGCAACTACATTGCCGAAGGCAATGTCCGTTATTCGGATTCGTCGATCCGGATGGTCGCCGAGCGCGCCGAAGGCAACCAGGAAACGGATTCACACAAGATCAGCGATATCCGTTACCAGCTGGTTTCCCGTCGTGGCAATGGCTCGGCCGACTCGGTCGACCTGCAGGGCTCGACCGGGCAGATGCACCATTCCAGCTACACCACCTGCGATCCCTCGCAGCCCGTGTGGAAACTGGTGGCACCGCAGATCGATGTCGACAACGAAGAAGGCTTTGGCACCGCCCGCAATGCGGTATTGCGCATCGGCAAGGTGCCGGTGCTGTACGCGCCCTACTTCAAGTTCCCGATCGACGACCGCCGCATGACCGGCCTGCTCTATCCCAAGATCAGCATGTCCGGGCGCAACGGCGTTGATTACGCGCAGCCGATCTACTTCAATCTGGCGCCCAACTACGACGACACCCTGACCCCGCGCTACATGAGCAGGCGCGGGCTCATGCTCGACAACGAATTCCGCTATCTGTATTCCGGTGGCCGCGGCCAACTGGATACCGCGTATCTGCCCAACGATTCGCTGCGTGACCGCGACCGTGGCACCGTGGCATTCAACGGCTACCACAACGTCAACAGGCACTGGCAGGCCCGCGCCAATATGGCCTGGGTCAGCGATGAGCGCTACGTCGAGGACTTCGCCAACCGCCTGAACGGTATCACTGCTTCCAATCTGCAGAGCACCGCAGGCCTGTACGGCACCGGCCGCGCATGGACCGCCGGCATCATGGCCGACGAGTGGCAGCTGACCGACTACACGCTGACCGAATCCTCCCTGCCCTACAGCCGCCAACCGCGCCTGTTCGCCACCTGGGACGAGAGCTTCGGCCGCTGGTTCGAGGCGGGCGTGTATGCCGAAGCAGTACGCTTCACCCACGACGACATCCACTTCAAGAATGGCGCCGACCAGGACTACACCCGCAATGGGCTGTCCAGGGCCATGCCTGGCGGTTCCCGCCTCGACATCAAGCCTTATGTGTCGATGCCGTTGGGCGGCGCTGCCTGGTACATCACCCCTACCCTGGCCTGGCGCTATACCGCCTATGACCTGGAGCGTGGCCTGGCCGATGACATCCGCGCCCAGCAATTGCGCGCAGCCGGCATCGACCCGGCCACCGCCACCCCGGAGCAGCGCCGCGGCAACACCTCGCCCAACCGCAGCATGCCCATCACCAGCATCGACATGGGCCTGTTCTTCGACCGTGAGACCACGCTCGGCGGCAAGTCCTATCTGCATACGCTGGAACCGCGGCTGTTCTACCTGAACACGCCCTACCGCGACCAGTCGGACCTGCCGCTGTTCGACACCCGCGCCTTCACCTTCAGCTGGGGCCAGCTGTTCCGCGATTCGCGTTTCACCGGCGCCGACCGCCAGAACGATGCCAACCAGCTGACCACGGCGCTGACCACGCGCCTGATCCGGCAGGCCGATGGCCGCGAGAAGCTGTCGGCCAGCATTGGCCAGATCAGCTATTTCGACGACTCCAGGGTCACCGTCAACCCCGGTGACCCGGTGGTGAGCGAAAGCAAGTCCGCCTGGGTCGCCGACGTCAACTGGGCGCTGACCGACCGCTGGACCCTCGGCAGCACCTACCAGTGGAATCCCAAGTTCCGCAAGGAAGACCTGGCCAGCGTGCGCGCACGCTACCTGCTGCCCGACGACGGCGTGATCAACCTGAGCTACCGCTACCGCGGCAACCCGACCACCGGCCAGGAACAGCTCAAGCAGGCGGATTTCTCCTTCCTGTACCCGATCAACCCGCGCTGGAGCATCGTCGGTCGCTATTACTACTCCATGCTCGACAGCAAGCCGCTGGAAATCATCGGTGGCGTGCAATGGGACAGTTGCTGCCTGGCCGTGCGTGCGCTGGCCCGCCGCTACGTCAGAAACCGCGAGGGTGACCTCAACAATTCGTTCCAGATCGAGTTCGTGCTCAAGGGCCTGAGCTCGGTCGGACAGGACACGGACCGCACCTTGCGCCGTGCTATTCTCGGCTACAACCGAGACGACCTCTACCTCGTTCCGCCGAGCAATATCGAAGCGAACGACGACGACTACGATCCCAACCAGATTCCATGACCAAGACCCTTCCTGCAGTCCTCGCCACCTTGCTGGCGTTCTCCGGCGTTGCCGCCCCGGCTGTTGCACAGCAGACGCAGCCGCTGGATCGCATTGCCGCCATCGTCGACGAGGGCGTGATCCTGCAGAGCGAACTGCAGCGTGCGGTTGCCAACATCAAGGGACAGTACGCCGGGCGCGAAGCCCAGCTGCCGCCCGAGTCGGTACTGGAGCGCCAGGTGCTGGAACGCCTGGTACTGGTCAAGCTGCAGGTGGCCCGCGCCGAAGGCAGCGGCATCCGCGTCAGCGACGAAGAGCTCAACCACGCCATCGGCAGCATTGCCCAGCAGAACGGCACCACCGTTGACGGTCTGCGCCAGCGCCTGAGCCAGGACGGCATCGGCTTCCCGGACTTCCGCAATTCGGTGCGCGAGGAAATCATCACCCAGCGCCTGCGCCAGAGCTTTGCGCAGAGCCGCATCAGCGTCAGCGAAGGCGAGGTGGATGCCGCTCTGGCCCAGCAGAATGCCGGTGGCGCCCAGTTCCACCTGGCGCACATCCTGATCGCCCTGCCTGAGGGCGCCACGGCCGAGCAGATTGCCACCGGCCAGAGCAAGGTCGACGGCGTCAAGGGCCTGCTCGACAAGGGTGAACTGGATTTCGCTGCGGCGGCCGTACGCTATTCGGACAGCCCCAACGCCTTGGAAGGCGGTGACCTGGGCTGGCGCAGCGTCGACGAAATCCCCAACGCCTTTGCCAACCAGATCAAGAACATGAAGGCCGGCGACGTGCTGGGCCCGATCCGCGGCCCGAGCGGCTTCCAGCTGCTCAAGCTGGTGGAAACGCGTGACGCCAACGCTGGCGACAGTGGCCAGAAGGTCACCGAATACCATGCCCGTCACATCCTGGTGCGCGTCACCGACCAGGTCGACGACGCTGCTGCCAAGGCCAAGATCGAGACCCTGCGTGCACGCATCGCGGGCGGCGCCGACTTCCAGACCGTGGCCAAGGAGTCGTCCGACGACGCCAACAGCCGTGGCCAGGGCGGTGACCTGGGCTGGTTCCCGGCCGATGCGTTTGGCCCGGACTTCGGCAAGCAGGTCGAAAGCCTGGCCGACAACGGCGTGGGCACTCCGTTCCGCACCGATGCCGGCTGGCATATCGTGCAGCGCGTAGGCAGCCGCCAAACCGACGTCAGCGACAACAACAAGCGCGCCCAGATCCGTGAGCAGATCGGCCGTCGCAAGCTGGACGACGAGTACAACCGGTTCCTGCAGGAGCTGCGGGGCGAAGCCTATGTCAGCTTCCGCAGCGGCGACCGTGCCGAGGGCAATGCCGATACGGCAACCACGCCCGCAGAACCTGCCAAGCCCTGACCGATGATTCCCCAGCTCGCTCTGGTTCCGGGCGAGCCCTCCGGGATCGGCCCGGAACTTTGCATCCGCCTTGCCCAACAGCCGCGCAGTGACTGCCGGCTGTTGGCGTTTGCGGACCCGGATACCCTGCAGGCCGCCGCCCGCGCGCTGAACCTGCCATTGCAGTTGCTGCCCGAACACGCCGACGCCCAGCGCCCCGGGGACCTGCGCCTGCGCGAAGTCCGCAACGCCACCCCCTCGCAGTTCGGCCAGGCCGACCCGCGCAATGCACGTGCGGTGATCGACGCCCTGCTCGGCGCCGGCCAGGCCTGCCTGGACGGCAGCCTCGACGGCGTGGTCACCGGCCCGGTGCACAAGGCGGTGATCAACCTGGGCGGCATCGCCTATAGCGGCACCACCGAGCTGCTGGCCCAACAGGCCGGTGTGGAGGTGGTGATGATGCTGGCCAACGACATCGTGCGCGTGGCCCTGGCCACCACCCACCTGCCGCTGCGCGACGTCGCCGACGCCATCAGCGCCGACAGCCTGAGCAGGGTCATCCGTACCACCCACGCCGCCCTGCGCCGCGACTTCGGCCTGGCCGCACCGCGCATCGCGGTGCTCGGCCTGAACCCGCATGCCGGCGAAGACGGTCACCTGGGCCGTGAGGAGCTGGACCTGATCATCCCGCTGCTGGAACAGCTGCGTGCCGAAGGCATGCAGCTGATCGGTCCGCTGCCGGCCGATACCGCCTTCCTGCCGGCCAAATTGGCCGGTTTCGACACGGTGCTGGCGATGTACCACGACCAGGGCCTGCCGGTGCTCAAGTACAGCGGCTTCGAGCAGGCCACCAACATCACCCTGGGCCTGCCCTACCCGCGCGTGGCGGTCGACCATGGCACCGCCCTGGACCTCGCCGGCAAGGGCGTGGCCGATCCCTCCAGCCTGTTTGCCGCCACCGAGCTGTGCGCCCGGCTGGCTGCACAACGTAAAATCACCGCATGAATTCAGATCACTCCCCGCGCAGCGGCTTCACTGCCCCGGCCAAGAAACAGCTGGGCCAGCACTTCCTGGCGGACAAGTATTACGTCGAGAAGATCGTCATGGCGGTCGACCCGAAGGACGGCGACCGTCTGGTCGAGATCGGGCCGGGCCAGGGTGCGATCACCTTCCCGCTGCTGCGTCGCCATCCCAGGCTGACCGTCATCGAGTTCGACCGCGACCTGATCGTGCCGTTGACCGAGGCCGCCGCGCCACTGGGCGAGCTGACCATCGTCCACAGCGACGTGCTGCGGGTCGATTTCACCGAGCTGGCTGCAGGCGACAAGATCCGCCTGGTCGGCAACCTGCCCTACAACATTTCCTCGCCCATCCTGTTCCACGCGCTGGACCATGCTGCGGCGATCTCGGACATGACCTTCATGCTGCAGAAGGAAGTGGTCGACCGCATGGCGGCCGACCCCGGCAGCAAGGTCTACGGCCGCCTGAGCGTAATGCTGCAGGCGTTCTGCGAGGTCAGGTCGCTGTTCGTGGTGCCGCCGGGCGCGTTCCGGCCGCCACCGAAGGTGGATTCGGCCGTGGTCCGGCTGCTGCCGCGCGATCCGGCCACGGTCGGCATCAACGACCGCAAACGCTTTGCCGACGTGGTCCGCGCCGCCTTCGGCCAGCGCCGCAAAACCCTGCGCAACGCCCTCAACGGGGTCATCGACCAGGCCCAGTTCGAAGCCGCCGGCGTGCGCAGCGATGCCCGCGCCGAGCAGCTGGAAGTTGCCGATTTCATCAGGCTTGCCAACCTGCCGCACGAATAAGCGCTGCATCCACGCAAACCGATCACCTGCTTTTGCTTACACTCCTCCCATGGAAGACAACCGCCACTACGCGATCGAGATCGAGGTCTCGCCTCGTTTCATCGACGACCAGTCGGCCCCTGAAGACGGCCGCTTTGCGTTCGCCTACACGATCCGCATCCACAACCGTGGCACCGTCCCGGCCCGCCTGATCAGCCGCCACTGGCGCATCACCGACGGCGAAGGCCGGGTCGAGCACGTCGATGGTGAGGGCGTGGTCGGCGAGCAACCGCGCCTGCGCCCCGGCGAGGAGTTCCGCTACACCTCCGGGGTAATGCTGGGCACCGAGCACGGCACCATGCAGGGTCATTACGACATGCTGGCTGACGACGGCACCGAGTTCGCCGCGACGATCGCGCCGTTCGTGCTTGCCATTCCCAGGACGCTGCACTGATGGCGACCTGGGCAATCGGCGATCTGCAGGGCTGTTACGACGTCACCCAGCGTTTGCTGGAAAAGATCAACTTCGACCCGGCTGCAGACAAACTGTGGTTCGCTGGTGACCTGGTCAACCGCGGCGGCCAGTCGCTGGAAACACTGCGGCTTGTGCATTCACTGCGCGAACACAGTGTCACCGTGCTCGGCAACCACGATCTGTCCCTGCTGGCCATTGGCGCCCGCAGTGAAGAGGAGCAGCGCAAGGTCAACCCGGACCTGCAACGCATCGTGCTGGCCGAGGACCGCGACGTGCTGTTGGACTGGCTGCGCATGCAGAAGCTGGCGCACGTGGACCGTGAGCTGGGCTGGATGATGTTCCACGCCGGGCTGGCGCCGAAGTGGACCGTGGCATTGGCCGAAAAGCACGCGCGCGAAGTCGAGCAGCAGCTGCATGGCAATGGCTACCGCAAGCTGTTTCGCAACATGTACGGCGACAAGCCGGCGTGGTCGCCGGGCCTGAGCGGCTACGACCGCTCGCGCGCCATCATCAACATCTTTACCCGCATGCGTTACTGCACGCCAAGCGGGCGCATCGGCATGGAAGACAAGGGCACGCCGGGTACCCAGCCGCAGGGCATGTACCCCTGGTTTGAAGTGCCCGGGCGGGTGGAGCGTGAGCTGAAGATGGTCTGCGGCCATTGGTCGGCGCTGGGCCTGACCATCACCCAGGGCGTGCATGCCATCGATACCGGTGCGGTCTGGGGTGGCAAGCTCACCGCACTGCAGCTGGACAGCGAAGACCTGCGCGTCGTGCAGGTGCCGGGGCGTGACGTGCCGGCCGCGGTGCCCGGCCAGCATCCGCCGCGCAAGCCGCGCGTGGAAGCCAAGCCCGAGGCCAAATCCGAAACGCGCAGCGAAGCGCCCCGCCCCGAGCGCAGCGGTGAACAGCGCCGCCGGCCGCGCCGCCATCGTCCGCGTGGGCGCAACGGCAATGGCAACAACAACGGCAGCAACAGCACGCCTACGCCAGACAACAACGGACCGGCTGCATGAGGCCTTGGCCATCAGCGTTGATGCTGATGGTCATCGCAGTGCTTGCCGGCTGTCGTCCGCAGACGGATGACACGCAGACCAGCCCGCCGTCGCAGGCAGCAACCGAATCCACGCCTGCCGCAACTTCGCCCCCGCTGGTGGCAGCTGCACGGGCGCAGATCGGTGTCACCACCCGCTACGATCCGGCCTATTTTTCCCTCGGCTATCCCGGTGGCGATCCGCCACTGGATCGCGGCGTCTGCACCGATGTGGTGATCCGCGCCCTGCGCACGCAAGGTGTTGACCTGCAGCAGCGCATCAACGAGGACATGCGCGGGGATTTCTCCGCCTATCCGTCGCTATGGGGACTGTCGCGACCGGATCGGAACATCGACCACCGCCGCGTGCCCAACCAGATGCTCTGGTTCCAGCGCCAGGGCTGGGAGCTACCGATAACTACCCTCGCCGATGACTACGCCGCCGGTGACATCGTGGCATGGAAGCTCAATGGCAACGGCCTGCTGCACGTAGGCATCGTTTCTGACCGGCGGCTGGATGATGGCACCCCGCTGGTGCTGCACAACATCGCACAGGGCACGCAGGAGCAGGATCTGCTTTTCCGGCACACGATCATTGGGCATTACCGGATGCCGGGGTGATGGGCTCTCTTGCGAGGCTCTGGAAGCCTTGTGCAAAGAGCAAAGAGCTACCCCTCCCCAACCCTCCCCTTGGCTGCGCCAAAGGGAGGGAGCTGATCTCGCCGGCTGCACCATTTCGCGCAGCCAAGGCTGTTACCCCCTCCCTTTGGCATAGCCAAGGGGAGGGTTGGGGAGGGGTAGCTTCGTAGCCTTTAGCTGTTGACCTCAAAACAACTCAGCACCGCACGTAATGCACGAACCGGAATGCAAACGCATGCCGCTCATCCGCCGCATGCGCCAGGTTCTCCACCTCCCGCCACAGCGCCGGATCCACGTCCGGAAAATGCGTATCGGCGTTCACTTCGGTATCCACCCAGGTCAGGTGCAGATCGGTGGCCTGATCCAGCAACAGCCGATAGATCTCACCACCACCAATCACGCACAACTCGTCGGCACCCTCGCCCGCCGCAATCGCCCGCGCCTCATCCAACGAAGCCACCGCACGCATGCCGGCAAACGGCACCTGGCCACTGCGGGTCAACACCAGATTGGTCCGCCCCGGCAGCGCATGACCCAGCGATTCGGCGGTCTTGCGCCCCATCAGGATCGGCTTGCCCAAGGTCAGCGCCTTGAAGTGCTTGAAGTCATCCGGCAGATGCCAGGGCATCGCGTTGTCATGGCCAATGCCATGATTGCGATCCAGTGCAGCGATCATGGAAAGTTTCACAATTCCACCTCAGACGAAGCCAAATGGGTTCTGCAGGTTTCAACAACCTGCTTGAACTCGGCGCTCGCCGGCGTATCCATGATCTGAAGATAGCCGGGCTTGGCCACTTCCATCTGCGCGTCCACCAATCCCGCCATGCGCTCGGCCAACCCCTTGTGGTTGACCACAAGATACGTGGCCAACACCAGGTTGCCACCATCCATTGCGGTGATGACCAGGAGCCTTTCAGCCGCTGTCAGTTGCTCCTGCAATGCCGAATTGATCCCGGCTTCCAACGCCTTGCCGTCCACCATTTTTTGTGCCCATGGACGTAGTTGGCCTTGCATGAGCTCATTCAACGCCGGCCGGATCTGAACACATTGATCCTCCCATCCTGCCGGGGCATACGCCAACGAAGCGACTTCCACTTCGCCCAGCAGTTCTTCCACCAATGACTTCTGCAGAACCGGCTTGATGAGCTGCACGAAGATGGCTGAGTTTTGTTCGGAAGGTGTCTGCTTGGCCAATTTTTTGGCCAACGCCGGCGCCTGTACCGCAACCACCAGAACTGCAAAGAGCAATGCGATCCGTCGCATGGCAGATCTCCCTTGCTGAAACATCACACCGCCACCGGCGCCTTGATTGCCGGATGTGGGTCGTAGCCATCGATGCGGATGTCGTCGAACTGGAAGCCGAACAGGTCGGTCACCTCCGGGTTCAACCACAGCTTGGGCAGCGCGCGCGGTTCGCGCGACAGCTGCTCGCGTGCCTGCTCGTAGTGGTTGGAATAAATGTGCGCGTCGCCCAGCGTGTGCACGAAATCGCCGACGCCCAGTCCGGTCGCCTGCGCCACCATATGCGTCAGCAAGGCATAGCTGGCGATGTTGAACGGCACGCCGAGGAAGATGTCGCCGCTGCGCTGGTACAGCTGGCAGCTGAGCTTGCCGTCCACCACGTAGAACTGGAACAGGTTATGGCAGGGCATCAGCGCCATCTGCGGCAACTCGCCCACGTTCCAGGCGCTGACCACCAGCCTGCGCGAATCCGGATTGCGCTTGATCTCATCCACCAGCCATTGCATCTGGTCGATCTCGCGGCCATCGGCAGTGGCCCAGCTGCGCCACTGCTTGCCGTAGACCGGGCCGAGGTCGCCGTTGGCATCGGCCCATTCGTCCCAGATGTTGACCTTGTTGTCCTTCAGGTAGCCGATATTGGTATCGCCCTTCAGGAACCACAGCAGCTCGTGGATGATCGAGCGCAGGTGCAACTTCTTGGTGGTGACCAGCGGGAAGCCCTGGCTGAGGTCGAAACGCATCTGCCAGCCGAACACGCTGCGCGTGCCGGTGCCGGTGCGGTCTGACTTCTCGGTGCCATGCTCCATCACATGCTGCAGCAGATCCAGATATTGCTTCATGCCTTCTTCTCTTCCAGTGGAAGCACCGGCTGCAACACCGGCGCGCGGCGCGACATTGCCAGCAACACCAGGCCCAGCACGATCAACGGCAGGCTCAGGATCTGGCCACGGGTCAACCAATCAAACGCGACGTACACGCCGTTGTCGGGCATGCGCACGAACTCGACCAGGAAGCGGAAACACCCATACAGCAGCGCGAACAGGCCGGACACGGCATAACGCGGGCGCGGTTTCATCGAGTAGAACCACAGCACCAGGAACATCACCAGGCCTTCCAGCAGCGCCTCATATAACTGCGAGGGATGACGCGCATACTGGGTGAGTAGGCCAGCGGCATAGTCCTGCTGGATCTGCGCAGCGGACAACAGCTGCTCCATCGCCGGCAATCCGGCCGGAACATCCTTCAGCGGCGAATGCGGGAAGATCACGCCCCAACCGGCATTGGTGAACTTGCCGTACAGCTCGCCACCAATGAAGTTGCCCAGTCGACCAAAGCCCAGGCCCAGCGGTACCAGCGGCGCAACGAAGTCGATGGTGTCGAAAAAGTGCAGCTTGTGCTTGCGCGTCCACCACCAGCCGGCGATCAGTACGCCAAGCAGGCCACCATGGAAACTCATGCCACCTTCCCAGACCCGCAGCAGGATCAGCGGATTGGCGAGGAAGTCGGCGGTTGCGTAGAACAGCATGTAGCCGATGCGTCCGCCCAGCACCACGCCCAGCATCGCGTAGAACAGCAGGTCGGAGAACCCGTTCATGTCCACGCCCGGCAAGCGCCCGGCGAGGATACGCGAGCGGCCCAGCCACCAGGCGGCGGCAAAGCCCAGCAGGTACATGACACCGTACCAGTGCACATCGATCGGACCCAGCGAGAAAGCGATGGGGTCTATGTCATGGAGAAAGAGCATGCGGGCACTGTCAGGCGAACCAGTCCCTATTCTCGGGGTAGCAGCCCTTGCCACTCAACCCATGGTTCAGCCGAACACCTGCGGGTGGTCAGGTAGCTCATTGCGCACACGCCCCGCCGGATCGGGCGGAAAGTGCGCCGACAGCAGCTGTGAGACCTCCGCCACTGCCGCCAGCACGGCTTCCTCGCGCGTATTTCCGTTCAGCTGCTCGCGCAGATGGTCGCAGATCAGCCGCCATTGCGCGGCATCCACACGCGCCTGCAGGCCACGGTCGGCGACGATCTCGATGGCATGGTCGGCCAGCAACAGATAGATCAACACGCCGTTATTGGCCTCGGTGTCCCAGGTACGCAGCAGCGCGAAGGCGTGCTCGGCACGGGCACGGGCGCTGGTGTTCTTCCACAACAGGGCAAGCGGCAGGTCGGACTCGACCGCGAACATCACCTGGCCGCTGTGCAGGCGCTCGCCGTCGGCAATGGCGTGGGCGATCCGGTCCAGGCTGGCCTCCGGGAATGCGGCATGCGCGGAGGGAGCAAAGAAATGTCGTAACCAGCGCATCACCAGCTCCCCGAGGCGCCACCGCCTCCCGAACGTCCACCACCGCCGCCCCAACCGCCACCACCGCCGAAGCCTCCACCGCCTCCGCCAAAGCCACCGCCGCCACCGAAGCCGCCTCCGCCAGCATACCCACCGGAACTAGCATTCCCCAGCGAAATCAATACCGCAGCTACGGCAGCGACGCCACCACCAAGAAGAGACAACAGCATCCACGCAATGCCACCTGCAACCAGGCCTGACACAAAAACCCGCGCCGACCGCGATGACTTGAACATCAACACACGCATGACAAGCGACACCACCATGGCGATCGCAATTGCCACAAAGAAAATAAAGTCACCACTGGCGCCTCCATTCCGATCATCGCGGTTGCTGCTGACCGGCGCCGGCAGTTCCTCGCCATCGATGATCTTGACCAGCACGCCGCTGGCCGCGGTGATGCCCCCTGCATAGTCGTTCTGGCGGAAATGCGGCACCAGGTATTCCTGGATTACCCGGTTGGCGATGGCGTCGGGAATGGCGCCTTCCAGTCCGTAACCGGGCTCGATCCGCACCCGCCGGTCATCCTTGGCCACCAACAGCAGCACGCCGTCATCCACGCCCTTGCGGCCAATCGCCCACTGGTCGAACACACGGGTGCTGTACTGGGCAATGTCCTCGGGCTGGGTAGTCGGCACGATCAGTACCTGCAGCTGTGCGCCCTTGCGCTGCTGCAGGGCAATAGCCTGCTGCTCCAGCGCCTGCTTCTGCGCCGCATCGAGGGTGCCAGTGGTATCGACCACTGGCGAGTCCAGCGGCGGGATTGGCGCCAGTTGCTGGGCCAGCAGCGGCCCTGCCCAGCCCAGGCCGAGCAGGCACAGCAGCAGGCCGAACCGTTGCAGCAACGCGCTCATCGCGCGCGGCTCACTGTGCCGGGGCGGGCTGCGGCGGCGTCTGCTGCGGCGCTGCCGGCTGGCTGCCGAAGCTCACGGTCGGCGGCTGCGCGATCTGCGCCTCGTTGTCGACGGTGAAGTTGGGCTTGGCCGCATAGCCGAACATCTTGGCGGTGATCACCTGCGGGAACGAGCGGATGTAAGTGTTGTAGTCCTGCACCAGCTGGATATAGCGGCCACGGGCCACGGTGATGCGGTTCTCGGTGCCTTCCAGCTGCGCCTGCAGGTCGCGGAAGTTCTGGTCGGACTTGAGCGTCGGATAGTTCTCGCTGACCACCAGCAGCCGCGACAGCGCGCTGCCCAGTTCGCCCTGGGCCTGCTGGAACTGCTTGAGCGAATCGGCATCGTCGGCATTGACCTGGATCTGCCCGACCCTGGCGCGGGCATTGGTGACCTCGGTCAGCACCTGGCGCTCCTGCTGGGCATAGCCCTGCACGGTATTGACCAGGTTGGGGATCAGGTCGGCGCGGCGCTTGTACTGGTTGACCACCTCGGACCAGCCGGCCTTGACCGCCTCGTCCTTCTGCTGGATGGCGTTGTAGCCACAGCCGGAAATGGAAATCACCGCGATGACGAGCAACATCAGGCGAAGGTACTGGCGCATGGGTCGGACCCTGGATGGCTGGAGCGCCGAGCATGCCACGTTGCCTGTTCAAGGTTTGCAAAGACCGGGTGGCGGGTCAAAGCCCCCGAGCGAGGCTGTTGTGGGAGCGGCGGCAGCCGCGAAGCTGTCCACCCTTCAGATTGCAGGCATCCCCGCACCTACAGCTGTCTCTTATACACATCTCGGTATGGCGTGATATTGATGAAAAAAAAAAAGGCGGGGGGGGGGGGCGGGGGGGGGGGGGGGGG
>NZ_JBXFWM010000078.1:0-20831 GCF_056856655.1 Stenotrophomonas sp. STEN033 | reverse complement strand
GCGCATCTCCGTATTTCTCCTATTGCGCGGGTTCGTGGGGTGGGCGCGCGGTGGGGGGTCCGCGGGCCGGGGCCGGTTCGGGATCGTTTCACCCGTCGCGCCTGAGCATTCCCCAAACCTCGTTCCTCATTCCCGCCGGAGTGGTTGCTGCCATGTGTCGATCGCTAGCTGTTGCCGCTGTCCTGTTTGCCGGTGGGCTGGTTGCCGCCGATGCGTCCGCGCAGCGTTATGACGATGGCCAATATCGTCCCAACGACTCTTACGATGACGGTCAGTACCGGCCGGATCCCCGTTACGACGACGGCCAGTACCGCGGCGGTAACACCCTCACCAATGGCGCGGTGTACGACTACGCGCGGGTGGTGCGGGTGGACCCGGTCATCGTCAATGGCAGCCAGGGGCGCAATGAACGCTGCTATGAGCGCAATGATGGCGGCTATGTCGACAACAATGGCTACCAGACCGGCGGCTATGGCAACAATCGCTACGGCAACAACACCTATCGCAACGACGGCTACGACGAACGCGGCTATGACAACGGCCAGTACCGGCAGGGCAACGAGACTGGCCGGCAACTGGCGACGGTGATCGGTGGCCTGGCTGGCGCCGTGCTCGGCAGCCGCATCGGCGGCGGCGACGGCCGCTACCTGGGCACCGCGGTCGGTACCATTGCAGGCGGCGCCGCGGGGCGCGCCATCTACGAAGCCAGCAACCGGCCCAATTACCAGCGCGGTGACGTGCGCGTCTGCGAGCCCAGCGGCTATGGCAGCGAGAGCGAGCGGGTCGATGGCTACGACGTCACCTACGAATACGCGGGCCGGCAATACCGCACCCATCGCGATTACCACCCGGGCGAACAGATCCGCGTACGCGTCGACGTAAGCGCCGACTGAGCACGACGGGCGTTTCTGCCCGAATGAGGTGCAGGGCACGGTTTGTCAGGCCGGATGGATGACGGCATAGTCCACGCATTCCGTTCTGGAGGGTGCGTGATGCGTCGTATTGCCTGTGTGGCCCTGTTGCTCCCCTGTCTGCATGCAGTCCCGGCCCAGGCCGAGGTCAAGCTGCTGGTGGCCGATACGATCCGCACCGGCGATCCGGCGCAACCGCTGGTGGGCGCCATCGCCTGGGAAAGTGACAGCGGCAAGGTACTGGATGTGGGCAGCGCCGATGCGCTGCTGCAGTTGTACCCGCACGCCCCGCGCATCGACGTCGGCAATGCAACGGTGGTGCCGGGCTTGATCGATGCCCACGCGCACATCATGGGCCTTGGCAATACCCTGATGCAGGCTGATCTGACGGGTGCGCGCAACCGTGGCGAAGTGCTGGAACGGCTGAAGGCGTTCGAAAAGACGCTGGCGCCAGGCGAATGGCTGCTGGGCCGTGGCTGGGACCAGAACCGTTGGGACAACACCGATTTCCCCACCGCTGCCGATCTGGACGCGGCCTTCCCGCAGCGGCCGCTCTACCTGGAACGTGTCGACGGCCATGCCGGCTGGGTCAACAGCGCAGCCATCCGCATTGCCGAAAAGGCCGGCAAGTCGTTGTCCGGTGATTGGCAGCCGGAGGGCGGGCGCATTCTTCGCGATGCTGCTGGCAAGCCGAGTGGCGTGCTGGTCGATGGCGCGGCGTCGCTGGTCTATTCGCAGATCCCCGCGTTGGACGATGCTTCGCGCGAAAAGCGCCTGCAGGCGGCGCTGCAGGCGGCGGTAAGCAATGGTCTGACCGGTGTGCATGACATGGGCGTGTCGCGCGAGGACCTGGCGCTGATGAAGCGTCTGGCCGACCAGGGCAAGCTGCCGCTGCGCATCGACGCCTATGCTGATGGCAACAATGAAGCGCTGGAGGACCTGTGCAAGGCCGGCCTGTACGCCCATCCCGGCGGTCGCCTGCAGATGCGCGGGGTCAAGCTGTACATGGACGGCGCATTGGGCAGCCGCGGTGCGGCCCTGCTCACCGCTTACAGCGACGACCCGCATAACCACGGCCTGCTGATGACCTCGCCGGAAGAGTTCGAAGCCGCCGTGCGCAAGGCTGATGGCTGCAAGGTGCAGGTTGCCACCCATGCCATCGGCGATCGTGGCAACCGCATCGTGCTGGATACCTACGAGAAGGTGCTGGGCACCCACAAGGACGCCGATCATCGCTGGCGCATCGAACACTCGCAGGTGGTGTCGCTGCAGGACATCCCACGCTTCGCCAAGCTCGGCGTGATCGCCTCGATGCAGCCGACCCATGCCACCTCGGACATGGGTTGGGCCGAGCAGCGGGTCGGGCCGGAACGCATCCTTGGTGCCTACGCCTGGCAGCGCTTCCTGCACAGTGGCGCGCGTCTGGCCTTGGGCTCGGATTTCCCGGTGGAGCAGGTTGATCCGCGCTTGGGCCTGTATGCGGCAGTGACTCGCCAGGACCGCGACGGCCAGCCGCCGGGTGGTTGGCAGCCGGAGCAGCGCCTGAGCGCCGCCGAAGCGCTGCGCGGCTTCACCAGCGACGCGGCCTGGGCGGGTCATGACGAAGCGCAGGTCGGCAAGCTGCAGCGCGGCCTGCGAGCCGACTTCGTGGTGCTGGATCGTGACCCGTTGAAGGTCGCTGCCGACCAGCTGGATGACCTGAAGGTGCTGTCGACCTGGGTTGATGGTGAGCCGGTTTACAAGGCCGCTACGCCGGAGGGCTGAAGCCCCCGCAGCTTCGGTAGTGCTTTCCACTTGAACGTTGAGTCACCCGAAAACCGATGCCAAACCCTTGGCATCGGTTTTCTTCTTTGTGTGGGAGCGGCGTAAGCCGCGCAGCTCGCTTTACGGGGATGTTGATCGCTTCATTGCTGCGAGCTTCGCGGCTTACGCTGCTCCTACAAAATCTGCGTTGCAGCAATGCTGACAGAAACCGCGCTTCTGGCTTCGGCCCGCGAAGTGCTGGCGTGCTGCTTCTTTGTAGGAGCGGCGTCAGCCGCGAAGCTCGTGATCCATCAGATTACGGGCTTGTTGGTAACTTCATTGCTGCCAGCTTCGCGGCTTACACCGCTCCTACAAAACCCTCTGTCGCGAGCTCGATTTCAGCCGCCAGCTGGATCCACCGGCAGGTCATGCAGGCTGCGCAGCTTCTTCTTGTTGATCTTGCCGACGCTGGTGCGCTCTATCGAATCGACGAAGCTGACGCGGTCGGGGATCGCGTAGCGGGAGATGTCGCCTGCGCGGCTGCGGGCGGCGACCAGCTCGATGATCTCGGCCTCGGTAACCGTGCTGCCTGCGTGCCTGACCACCAAGGGCAGCGGACGCTCGCCCCATTTGGCATCGGCAATGCCGATCACCGCGACCTCGTTGACCGCTGGGTGCATGGCGATGATGTCTTCCAGCGCGAGTGAAGAGATCCACTCGCCGCCGGTCTTGATCACGTCCTTGATGCGGTCGGTGACGCGCAGGTAGCCGCCGTCGATGTTGCCGATGTCGCCGGTATGCAGATAGCCGCCGGCCCACAAGGTTTGCGATGCTTCTGGATTGTGGAGGTAGCCCTGGGTAAGCCACGGGGCGCGCACTACCACTTCGCCGGTGGCGATGCCGTCGTGGGCGACTTCGTTCATCTCTTCATCGACGATGCGCAGCTCGACCAGCGGTACCGGAATACCGGCCTTGGTGCGCAGCGACAGCTCCTCATCGGTGCCGGCCAGGGCATCCACATCGATCTGGGCGAGGGTGAGCAGCGGGCAGGTTTCGGACATGCCGTAGCCGCCGAAGATATCGATGCCGCGTGCCAAGGCCTGCCGGGCGAGCGCACGCGGCAGTGCGGCGCCGCCGATGATGACTTTCCAGTCGCGCATATCGGTGTCTGCCGACGTGGGATGGGCAAGCAGCATATGCAGGATGGTTGGTACGCAATGCGAGAACGTCACTTTCTCGCGCGCGATCAGGTCCAGCAGCTTGCCCGGCAGGTAGCGGCCCGGATACACCTGTTTTATGCCCAGCAGCGTGGCCACGTATGGCATGCCCCAGGCGTGTACATGGAACATCGGCGTGATCGGCATGTAGACATCGTCGCGATGCAGCCGGCCCTGCTTGGGCGCACTGCCCAACGCGGCCATCGCCGCCAATGAGTGCAGGACAAGCTGGCGATGGCTGAAGAAAACGCCCTTGGGCAGACCGGTGGTGCCGGTCGTATAGAACATGGTGGCGCGGGTGTTCTCGTCGAAGTCCGGGAAGTTGCGGACCGGCTCGGCGCCGCGCAGACCGGCTTCGTACTCGGTGGCGAAGCCATCCGGCAGCGGGCCTGCTTCATCGTCCAGCAGCACCCGCGTGCGCAGGCCCGGCAGCTGCTCTTCAATGCTCTCCAGCACCGGCAGGAACTCGCGGTTGGCCAGGATCACCCGCGCGCTGCTGTGATTCAGCGTATAGGCGATCTGCTCCGGGGCCAGGCGGATGTTCACCGTCATCAGCACCGCGCCGATCATCGGCACCGCGAAGTAGCTTTCCAGGTAGCGGTTGCTGTCCCAGTCCATCACTGCCACGGTGTCGCCGGGCTTCACGCCCAGTGACGTCAGCAGGCCGGCCAGTTGGCCGATACGCGCCTGCAGCGTGCGGTAGTCGAAGCGGACCTTGTCGCCGTAGACGATTTCCTGATCGGGATTGATCGCGAGCGGTGTGTGCAGGAGCTGCTTGATCAGCAGCGGATAGGCGTAGGTGCTGGATTCGGCTTGGTCGGGGCTTGTAGCGAGTGACATCTGGATACCCTGGTTGGCAGCGTGTCAGCGGCCGGAGACTGTGGGAATGGACAGCTGCGCGCGCTGCAACGGTGCTTCCGCGCGCGGCTTTGGCTGGATCAGCGCATCCTGCGGCAGGGCGCGCGCGGGATCTTCGAGGTGATCCCACACCTGATCCATCGCCGCAAACATGTAGGGAAGCAGCGGCACATAGCGCTTGCGATAATCCGGGAAGGCCAGCAGCGAGTCGAAGTGCTGGCCGTTGCTTACGCGCCAATAGGCGATCTGCGTACCCGCCGTGCGTGCGAGCGGTACATAGCGGTCACTGGTCATGCTGATCGGCACCAATCCGTCGTCGATGCCGTGGATGATCACAATCGGCAGACCGCGACGCGGCGCCTTGGCGGCAGCATCGGCAATGCCGGCGCGCACGCGCTTGGCATCGGCGCTGTCACCCAGGCCGAGCGCACGCAGGCAGTTCAGCCCGCGCAGCGGGTCCTCCGTCGACTGTGCGGCATTGCCGTCCACCAGCACCACGCCACTGCCGGGCGGAATGCCGCTGCCTTCGCTCCACCAGCTTGCGCGCAGCTCGGCGGCTGCAGGAACGGGTTTGCCGTCCGCACCGACAGCAGAGTAGCTGTAAGCGCAAGGATGTTCGCCCGCGCCGTAGCGACCATAGGCCGAGGCATAGGTCACCGCGATTGCGCGCCACAGGTCGAAGCCGGTCGAGAACGCACCGGCGCGCAACGCGCCATCGCTGAGCCCGGCATCGGCGAGTTGCTGGCGTGCCGACTGTGCCTGTGCGGCGGTGTCATCGCCTTGCACCAGTCCGGCCGATTTCAGGATGGCACACCGCTGGGTCCATGCCGGTGCTGCCTGTGCCTGCATCGGCGGCTGCGGCAGATCATCCAGCGCAAGCAGCGCGCAGGGCATCAACAGGGCGGATTGGGTGACGAAGTCGTAGAGCGGCGGGGCGCCGGCCACCGAGACATTCGGTTCGCCTGCGACCACCGCGTCGAACCAGTCGCCCTCGATCTCGGCCGCGCGCAGTACCGCGCCACCGCCATTGGAAACGCCTGCGCCCAGCGTGCGCGTATTGGCGGGTGTGAACGGTGCCGATTGCGGATAGGCGCGGTCCAGTGCCTGCAAGCCGAACTGCAGCGCCTGCAGCAGGTGCCGGCCCCAGTCCGCTTCCGGGTTGTCACCGGAATGGGCGTGCTTGAAGGCGATGCCGTGCGTGGCTTTGGTGTCGGTTGGAACGAAGGCAAGTGCGCCCTGCGTCGCAGGCGTACCGTCGGCCTGGAAGCCGCTTCTGGCGTCGAGGTCGTAATAGTCGCTGCCGGTGCCCTTGTCGGTATAGGCGACCGCGCAGCCATGGGCCAGGCCCCAGCTGCCGGCAACCGAAATCGCACCGTAGATGCCGCGCGAGCCGGAGGAGGCTGCGGCTACCAGGCAGCGCTTTGCCGGATCGAAATTGTCGGGAATCTGCACCAGCACGCGATGCGGCTGATGTGCGCCGGAGAGGCGCGCATAGGCCGAAAACTCCCGGCCCGGTGCCGCCTGAAGATTGCCGTAGACATCGCCGAAGCCGCCGCCGGGGGTGAGGTCGGCAATGCCGCGCCAGCTGCTCCAGATCGCGCGGCGGCGTGCTTCCTCGGCGGTCGGCTGGCCTGCGCTGGCAAATGCCGGTGCAGTGGCGACGCGCAGGCCATCGAGGCCCAACCCTGCGGTCAGCAGATCATCGCCCCCGCGGTGCTCGGTTTCGCGCCATTGTTCGAACAGGGGCACGGCAGCGGCAGGGCCGGGCGTGGCGGCCTGGGCGACGGAAACGCAGCCAAACAGCGGCAGCGCGGCGCAAAGCAGGTAAACGGGGCGGAGGATGTTCATTGCCCCACACTAGCAAGCCAATGTTTACATGCCAGCGTACCTAGGTACCCGTGCCCGGCCCAAGCTTAATTTGCTAACCTCGCCAGGACATGCCGACCCTGCTTATCGCCGATGATCACCCCTTGTTCCGCGCAGCCTTGCATCGCGCGGCCGAAGAGGCGGTTGACGACCTGCAGATCAGCGAGGCCGATTCGCTGGACAGCGTGCTGGAGGTTATCGAGAGCCAGCAGATCGACCTGATGCTGCTGGACCTGCATATGCCGGGCAACCATGGCCTTGCCGGATTGGCGACGATCCGCGCTCTGCAGCCGGGGCTGGCGATCATCATCGTTTCGGCCAATGAAGAACCGCATGTGATCCGCCGCGCCATCGACCTCGGCGCTGCCGGCTACCTGCCCAAGAGTTCGGGGCTGGTGGATCTGCAGCAGGCCTTGCAGACCGTGCTGGATGGCGAGCGCTGGATACCGGCGATGCTGCGTGAAACCGTTGCCCGGGTTGCGCCCTTCAGCAAGGATGCCGATCTGGCCGCGCGTTTGGCCAGCCTGTCCGCGCACCAATACAAGGTACTGAGTCTGGTCGCCGAAGGGCTGCTCAACAAACAGATCGCCGATCGCCTTGGCGTGCAGCTGCGCACGATCAAGGCGCATATGACCCGCATCATGGGCCGGCTGGGCGTGCGCAACCGCGCGCAGGCAATCCGCGTTCTGCACGAGATGGGGCTGAATGATCCGTCGCGGCAGATTGAAGAGACGCAGGACGCCTGATCCGCGATACCGCGCTGGCCGATCAGCGAATCCGGCGGTGTCTGCTTCGGCTCAGCTTGCGACCGTGCTGCGCGTAGCCAGCAGATGGTTGATCGCCCAGCGCAGCGCCAGTGGCTTGAACGGCTTGTTCAACAGTGACAGCCCAACTTCGCGTACTGCCTCGCGCGTATCGCTGCCGGTGTCTGCGCTGAGGATGACGGTCGGCCGCTGCCGGCGTGCGCCGTCCAGGCGCTTCCACAGCTGGACGCCGGTGTCACCGTCGTCGAGGTGGTAGTCGAACAACCACAGGCCCGCCTCCTGTGCGGATGCACCGATCTCGCTGGCGTCGCTGTACGCGCTTACCTCGCAGCCCCATGACAGCAGCAGCTGCCGCATCGCCTGCAGCGCGTCCGCATCGTTGTCGACCACCAGCACGCGGGTGCCCTTGATGGTGCTGGTGCCACCAGAGGGCGAGTCATTGCGTGTGGCCGGTGGCGGGCTTGCGCGTGTCACCGTGATGGAGAACGCCGAACCGCGGTTGACCACGCTGTGCAGTGCCAGCGGTGCGTGCAGCAGGTCGGCAATGCGGTGCGCAATCGCCAGTCCGAGCCCCAGTCCTTGGCCGTTGCTGCGATCACCGCGATGGAATTCCTCGAACACGACGCTCTGCTGTTCCGGGGTGATGCCGGGGCCGCTGTCGTGCACGCCGATGGTCAGCGTGTCGCCGTGGCGGCGGACGCCGAGCAGCACGCCGCCGCTACGGGTGTAGCGGATGGCATTGGCGAGGAAATTCTGCAGCACGCGGCGCAGCAGCAGCGGATCGCTGTGCACCCAGACGCGGCTGCGCACGTAGCGGAACTGCAGGCCGCGCGCGGCTGCCAGCACGGCGAATTCCTGTGCCAGGGGATCAAGCACGCTCAACAAGGCGAATGGCCGGGGATCGGCGACCAGTCCGCCGGCTTCCAGTCGCGATATATCCAGCAAGCCAGACAGCAGATCGTCGGTGGAATCCAGGGCGCCGCGGATCTGGCGCAGGAAGCTGTCCAGGAACTCCGATTCGATGTGCTGTGACATCGCATCGGTGAGCAGCTGTGCGGCGTGCAGGGGCTGGATCAGGTCGTGGCCGACCGCGGTCAGGAAGCGGGTCTTGGCCACGTTCGCGCGCTCGGCTTCGTGCACGGCCTGTTCCAGTCGCGCGGTGCGGTCCTGCACGCGGAGCTCCAGGGTCTCATTGCTGCGTTTGAGCGCGTCCTCGGCCATGCGGAATGCGGTGACATCGGTGAAGGTGGCAACGTAGCCGCCGCCTGGCATGGGGTTGCCGCGGATTTCGACGATGGTGTTGTCAGGGAAGATGCGTTCGGACAGATGCGGCGTGCCACGGCGCATATGCGCGATGCGACGGTTCAGCGCCTTGCCGACGTTGTCACCCGGGGCCTCGCCGATCTTCAGTTCGCCCAGCGCCCATGCGGTGAGGTTGGCGACAGGCTGCCCGACCTGCAGCAGTTCGGGCGGGAACTTGAACAGCGCGGCATAACGGCTGTTCCAGGCCACCAGCTGCAGCTGCGCATCGACCACGCTGATGCCCTGGCTCATGTTTTCCAATGCGGCTTCCAGCAGCCGCTGGTTGAAACGCAGTGCCTGCGCCGCTTCACCGACGGCGCGGGTGACCGCATCCAGCGGCGCGGCGCCGCCGTCACGCGCGGCCTCGACCAACAGCCGCGCCATGCCTGCGCCGACCACGGCGGTCAGCTCGCGCTCGATCGCGGTGACGCGGTCGTCATCCAGCATCTGTCCGGCATGCCCATCCATCAGCTGCCGCGCCCGTTCCGGCCCGAGGAAGCGGCTGGCGGTCTTGCGCATGGATGCCGCGGCCACGGCGTCTTTCTGCAGTGGCAGCGATGGCCGGATCGCGCGTGACACCAGCGCAACGGTGACCAGGTTGACCGCCAGGCTGGCGCCCATGCTGATGGCGATGTGGCCGGGCTGCATGCGCAGCGAGAACAGCGCCAGCCAGTGCAATCCTTCGCCGCCGGTTGCTGGATCGGGTGCCGGGATCACCATCGGCAGCAACACCAGCCACAGCCAGACCAGCGAGCCCAGCACGATGCCGGCCATGATCGCAGGCGAGGGCGTACGTGGCCGATACACCGCCAGCAGCACCGCCGGCGCCAGCTGCGACAGGGCGGTGAAGGACATCAGGCCGAAATCGCTGAGCGCCTCGGTGCCGCTCATGGCGCGGCTGTACAGCCACGACATCAGGAATACGGCGAGGATGCCGGCGCGGCGGAAGGCCAGCACGCGCGGGCGCAGGTCGGCACCGGCATCGTTGCCGCCGCTGGTCATGCCGCCGAGCAGGTGCGAGCCAAAGCCATGGTTGCCGAGCATGATCGACAGGGTCAGGCCGGACAGGATCATCATGCCGGTGGCCGCGCTCAGGCTGCCCAGGTAGGCGAGCAGCGCCAGCACATGGTGGCCGCGTTCCTGCGGCAAGGCCAGTACGTAGAGGTCCGGCGATACCGACGCTGGCAGTTGCGCGGCACCGGACAAGGCCATCGGCACCGACGGCAGGCCGATCAACAGCAGGTAAAGCGGGAACAGCCAGCGTGCGGTTTTCAGGTCCGAGGACTGGCGCAGCTCGACCACGCCGACATGGAATTGGTGGGGCAGGGTGAAGGCCGCCATCGCGCCCAGCGCGACCATGGTCAGGAAGTCGGGGATCACCGCCGGCGGTGGCAGGTGCGCCATCTTTTCCAGCAAGGGCGTGCCGGCGCGATGCACCGAGATTGCCGCATACAGACCAATCGCCAGCAGCGCCGCCAACTTCAGCAGCGACTCCAGCCCCAGCGCGACCACGATGCCGCGGTTGTGTTCGGTGGCCGAGGCCTTGCGCGCGCCGAACAGCATGGTGAATGCCGCCATTGTCAGCGCGAACCAGAACGACATGTCCAGTTGCCAGCCGTTGGCGGCGAACTGGTCACCGAGCAGTGCACTGAGTCCCTGGCTCACCGCCTTAAGCTGCAGCGCGATATAGGGAATGATGCCGAACAGCGCGACCAGGGTGATGGTCACACCAAGGCCCTGGTCGGTGCGCAGCCGTGCAACCACCAGGTCGGCGATGGTGGCGCTGTTGTGCTGTTTGGCCAACCTGCCCAGGCGCGCGAGGAAGGGCAGGCCGAAGGCGAAGATCAGCGCCATGCCGATCAAGGTGGGCGGGATCGGGAAGCCCCATTGCACGCCCTGCGAAGCAGCTCCGTAATACGTCCACGCAGTGCAGTGCACGGCCAGTGACAGCGCATAGATGGCTGGCCAGATCCTGCCGAGGCGGTGACCCTGGCGCTCGCCCCACAGGGCAACACCGAACAGCAGCACGGTCCACGCGATGCAGGCGAACAGGACGATGGAGGGCGTCAACATCGCTCCAGTGTAGAGAGAACCGTGGCCGGCGTGCTGGATGCCCGCCGGTCGCTTGCCATGCAGGGACGCGTCAGGGCGCGATCACGATCAATGACAGCTGCTCGGCGGCCAGTGCCACCTCGCCGCGGGGTTGCAGCTCCACGCTCTTGTGCTGGGTCAGCAGCCATTGGCCGGGCTGGCGCGGTTCCAGTGAGACCAGGCGTGATCGCACCCGGATGTCAGAGCCACTGGGAACCGGCGCCAGAAAGCGCACCTTGTTCAAACCGTAGTTCAGTACGTGGGCGATGCCGGGAAAGCCGACCAGCGCCGTAACGTCCTCCTCGACGGTGAGCGAGAGCAGCAGGAAGCCATGGGCGATGGTCGTCCCGCCCGGCAAACCGGCCTGCGCACGGGCCGGATCGACGTGAATCCAGTTGTGGTCACCGGTGGCCTCGGCGAAGGCATCGATGCGCGCCTGCGCGATGTGGGTAGGCTTGCCAAGGCGCTCGGCTGCGGCCCATTGCTGCAATGCCTGCAGGGCTTCCGGCAATTCCCTGGTCATGTCACCGCCGCTCATTGCAGGCGTCCAAGCAGGGTCAGGATCGCATCACGCGCCTCGGGCTCGGACAAGGTCGGTGCGTGACCGACATCCGGCACGACGACCAGGCTGGCGTTCGGCGACGTAGCCGCCATCTGCTGGGCAACATCGGCAGGCAGGATATCGGACAGCGCACCGCGCACCACCAGCACCGGCACCCGTGAGGTCAGTCCGCGCACCGCGCGCCACAACACCGGCCGCAACAGCCACAGCACCCATGGTCGGGTGGTGCGGATGATGGCCGGGTCATAGTCCAGTTCCAGCAGGCCGTCGTCGCGCTGGCGGAAGCTGCGCGAGGCCATCGCCCGCCAGTCCTCGGCGGTAAAGCGCGGGAAGGATGCCTTGCCGATGGATTCGGCGTAAGCGGCCGCTTGGTCCAGATCCATTGGTGGCAACGGTTTGCCGGCATACTTGCCGATCCGCGCCAGGGCTTCGCGTGGCACCTTGGGACCGGCGTCGTTGAGCACCGCTGCTACGATCAGCTCCGGTGCGCGCGAGGCGAGAGTGATGGTGACCAGCACGCCCAGCGAAGTACCGATGAACACGGCCTTGGCGATGTTCTGCGAACGCAGCAGCGCCACCATGTCGTCGGCGTAGGTGCGCGGGTTGTAGCTGCGTGGGTCGGGCGCACGTGCCGAACCCGCACGGCCACGCAGGTCGACCGCAAGCACGCGCCAGCCGACCGCAGTCAGCGTTTCGGCCAGCGCATCGAAGTCAGCGGCATTGCGGGTCAAGCCGGGAATGCAGACCACCGTGCCGCGGGGCGATTGCCCCGCGGCCGGTGCATGGTCGCGCGCGTGCAGGCGCAGGCCATCGTTGCTGCTCCAGTACAGATCATCGTAAGACTGGGTCATGCAGGTGTTTCCTAGAAATCGTAGCGGACGCTGAGACTGTACTGGCGCGGCGGGCCATAGAAACCGATCAGGGTGCCGACTGCCGGGATGTTGTAACCGGTGGTGCGGTATTCCTTGTCGGCCAGGTTGGTGCCCTGCAGCGAGAAGGTCCAGGCGTCATTGAGCTTCCAGATCACGCCGGCATTGACCAGACCATAGCCGTCCTGGCGGATCACCGGGCTCAGGTCGGTGGTCGGCCACACTTCGCTCTGGTAGCTATAGCCCACGCGGGCGGACAGGTTGCTGCCATTGGCCAGCTCGGTGCGGTATTCCACGTTCAGCGCACCCGAGAAATCCGGCGCGTTGGTGAACTTCATCTGCTTGGCGACGTTGACGCCACGGTCCATGTACTCGTCGTACTTGGTGTCCAGCCAGGCCAGGTTGCCGGAGATCAGCCAGTTGGCCGTCGGCAGGTACTGGTACTCGATTTCCAGGCCGTTGACGGTGCCCTTGCCGGCATTGGTGAAGTCGCCGAAGAAGGCATCGTTGACGCCGTCGCCATTGGTGTCGATGCCGGTGAACACCGACAGCTGGATGTCCTTGTACTTGTTGTGGAAGGCCGACAGGTTCAGGAACAGGCGCGAATCCAGGAAACCCATCTTGCTGCCGATCTCGAAGCTGTCGACGGTCTCGTCGTCGAACGGCTCGGCCGAGCGCGGCACCGCCACGGCGTTGGCGCGGATGTTGTAGCCACCGGACTTGAAGCCACGCGTTGCCAGACCGTAGACCATGATGTCCGGGGTGATCTGGTAATCCAGCGACACCTTCGGCGAGACGTTCTTGAAGTTGGTGGTCTTGTCGAAGTCCGCAGCGACTGCGATCGGCCGGCTGAAGGTCGCGTCGGAGTAGAAACGGTTCAACACGACCGCACGCTTGTCCTCGTCGGTGTAGCGGGCGCCGACGTCGAGCTTGAGCTTGTTGGTCAGGTCGAAGGTCCAGTCCGCGTACAGGGCGATGCTGTCGGTCAGCACCTTGCCACGGGTATCGCCGAACTGCAGGTTGAAGAAGTTGTTGCGGATCTGCCCGCCGGCCTCGCCACTGAACTGGTACAGGCCAATCACACCGCGCACACGGCCGCCGGCGTCGTAGTTCAACTGCAGTTCGTTGCTGACCTGGCTGTCCTCGTAGAAGCCCCCGACGTCGGCCAGCTTGACCGGCGTGGTGTCAAAGTCGATGTTGGAGTGGCTGTCGGATTCGCGCTTGGCGACCACATACTTCAGTGCAATATCGTCGTTCGGACGCCAGTTCACCGTAGCCGAGGCGCCCTTGGTCTCGACGCTGTTGAGGTTCTGCATGCCTGAGCGGATGTCGTAACGGTCATCCATCGGCGGGTAGGCCGGGGTGAACGGGTTCGGTGCCAGCATCTTCGAGCCACGCATGCCGGACTGGTCATCAATCCAGTCCAGCGCGAACTGCACGTCGAAGTCGTCGCCTGCATAGGCGCCGAGGTTCAGGCGTGCGGCATTGATCTGTTTGTCGCTGATCGGCTGGCCGTTGTAGGTGTTCTCGCCGAAGCCGTCGCGGTTCATGCTGGCCACGGCGATGCGCCCGCGCAGGCCGCTGTCGGCACCGCCCAGCGGGCCGCCGATGGCCGCCTTGGCATCAAGCTGGTTGTAGTTGCCTGCGGTGATCTGGGCATAGCCCTCGACCTGCGTGGGCAGGCCGCGCGAGATGTACTTGATTGCGCCACCAATGGTGTTCTTGCCGTACAGCGTGCCCTGCGGGCCGCGCAGTACTTCGATGCGCGAGACGTCGAACACGTCCAGCAGGGCACCTTGCGGCCGTGCGATGTAGACGTCGTCCAGGTAGATGCCCACGCCCGGATCCGCGCCCCAGGTGGGATCGGACTGGCCGACGCCGCGGATGTAGGCGGTGACCGTGCTGCTGGCGCCGCGCGCCGCGTAGATGGTCAGGTTGGGTACCTGCGCGTCGAGATCGGCGATGTCCTGCACGTTCAACTTGTCCAGCGCTTCGGAGGTGAAGGCGGTGACCGCGACCGGCACTTCCTGCAGGGTTTCCTCGCGCTTGCGCGCGGTAACGGTGATGCTGTCCAGGTTGGTGGCCGAAGCGGCCTTGCCGTCCGTCGCCGCAGCCGGTTGTGCTTCCTGTGCCAATACCGGCCCGGAGGCCAACAGCGCGCTGATCATCAGGCTCAAACAATTCCGCTTCATTCGGTCCTCCCCAGGCAAGTGCGTTGTAGATGGCCGCATGCCACCCTCGGAGCCAAGGCTAGCGACGCAGGTGTGCACCAGCGAGTGGACCTAGGTCCAGTCGGCAGCGGACATCAGATCAGGATACTGGGCGCCTCTCCACTCGGAAGCGCCGTATGTCGTTACTGATCGTACTTGCAGCGCTGGGCTTCCTCATGCTGGTGGCCTACCGCGGTTACAGCGTGATCCTGTTCGCGCCCATCGCCGCACTCGGCGCGGTGCTGCTGACCGACCCGTCGCTGGTGGCACCGATGTTCACCGGCTTGTTCATGGACAAGATGGTCGGTTTCCTGAAGCTGTATTTCCCGGTGTTCCTGCTGGGTGCTGTGTTCGGCAAGCTGATCGAGTTGTCCGGCTTCTCCAAATCGATAGTCGGGGCGGCGATCCGGCTGTTCGGCCCGCAACGGGCGATGCTGTCGATCGTGCTGGTGTCGGGCCTGCTCACTTACGGTGGCGTGTCGTTGTTCGTGGTGGTGTTCGCCGTCTATCCGTTTGCCGCCGAGATGTTCCGCCAGAGCAACATCCCCAAGCGGCTGATCCCGGCGACGCTGGCGGTGGGCGGTTTCAGCTTCACCATGGACGCGTTGCCGGGCACGCCGCAGATCCAGAACATCATCCCGACCACCTTCTTCGGCACCGACACCTGGGCCGCGCCGGTGCTCGGCGTGCTTGGCAGCATCTTCGTGCTGGCGGTGGGCATGGCCTACCTGGAGTGGCGCCGGCGCGTTGCCGTGCGCAATGGCGAGGGCTATGGCGACCCGGCAACGCTGGTCAACGAGCCGGTGCCGTTCACTGGTACGAACCTCGCGCATGCCGGCATCGCGGTATTGCCGCTGTTGCTGGTGTTCGTATCAAACAAGTTGTTTACCCTGGGGATCCCGCACTGGTATGGCGCCGAGCACAGCTTCGTGCCGTCCATCCTCGGCAAGTCCGCACCGGTGGTGCAGGAGGTGCCGAAGATCGCTGCGATCTGGGCAGTGGAGGGCGCGCTGCTGGTGGGCATCCTGTCGGTGATGCTGTTGGCGTGGCGGCCGGTCGTGACCCAGTTTGCTGATGGCACCAAGACCGCGATCAGCGGCGCCCTGTTGGCAGCGATGAACACCGCCTCGGAGTATGGCTTTGGCGCGGTGATCGCCGCATTGCCGGGGTTCATGGTGGTAGCCAATGCATTGGGCTCGATCAAGGATCCGCTGCTGCATGAAGCCGTTACCGTGACCGGCCTGGCCGGTGTCACCGGCTCTGCCTCGGGCGGCATGAGTATCGCTCTGGCGGCGATGTCGGAGACCTTCATCGAGAACGCGCAGGCAGCCGGCATTCCGATGGAAGTGCTGCACCGGGTTGCCTCGATGGCCTCTGGCGGCATGGACAGCCTGCCGCACAACGGTGCGGTGATCACCTTGTTGATGGTGACCGGGCTGACCCATCGGCAGGCCTACAAGGACATTTTCGCTGTGACCATCATCAAGACGCTGGCGGTGTTCGTGGTGATCGGCATCTATTACGCCACCGGCTGGGTTTGACGGCGGCGTCGCAACACCCTGGCGGCTGGCCCGCGAGGATTTCCGGTACGACTTCATCCACGACTCACGCATGAGGATCTGGTTATGAAATCTGGAATCGTTTCCATCAAGGCTGTTCTATTGCTGCTGTGCAGCTGGCTGGCGGCGGGCAGCGCGTTTGCGCAAAGCGCTGGAGGCCATTGGGATTTCGGTGTGTACGGCAACCTTTTTGGCGCCCGTGAGTACCAGGTGTGGGTGCCGGCAGGCTATGAGGCAAGCAAGCCATTGCCGGTGCTGCTGGTGCTGCACGGCTGCGTCAACGGGCCCAACCTGATGGGCGAGGCCTCCGGCTTCAATGATGTCGCCGACGTCGAAGGTTTCATCGTGGTCTATCCGCGGCAGAACGTTACCTCCAACCCGACGCGCTGCTGGAACTGGCAACTGCCGATCAACCAGGCACGTGGCAGTGGCGAGGCTTCGATCCTGGCCGGCATCGTCGATGCGGTGAAGGCCGGCTATGCCGTCGATCCGCGCCGGATCTATGTCACCGGCATCTCTGCCGGCGGTGCGATGACCTCGATCATGCTGGCCTGCTACTCGGATGTGTTCGCAGCTGGTGCCATCCATTCCGGCGGCATGTACAAAGGCGCGACCACCGTATCCGGCAGTGCCTACGCGCTGCTGGCGGGCAGCATCTACTCGCCGGAAAGCAATGGCAAGCTTGCCTGGCAGTGCTCGGGCTCGCCGTCGCCGCGTCCGTTGCCGGTGCTGGTGCTCCATGGCAGCGTCGATACCACGGTCAATCCGGTCAACGGCCAGCAGGCGGTGCGTCAGTTCCTGCAGACCAATGATCTGGCTGATGATGGACTGGACAATGATTCGGTCAAGTACGTGCCGACCAGCACGGTTGCCGGGCAGGTGCCAGGTGGGCGCGCTTATACGGTCAAGAACTACACCTACGGCGGAAAGACCCTGGTCCAGGACTATCTCGTGCATGGCATGGGGCATGCCTGGAGCGGCAGCACCTCCGGCTTGCCGTTCACCGATCCGCAGGGGCCGGATGCAACCCTGATCACCTGGTTGTTCCTGAAAGACCAGCTGCGCTGAGCGCTTGGAGCGCGGAATTGATTGAAGGGTGTCATCGCCAGCGTGGGAGCGATCGGCTCCTGCGCTGGCGTTTGGTTTTCCGGGGTTGTTCGCTGGCAATGCCATCGAATTGCAACCTTGTGCGGTGATGATCTGCGCGCCTCATGCCGCGTCATTGGCCCTGTCCGGGCTGGGCGCAATCATCAACTGCCAACCAAGGCCATTCCATGCTGCGTCACCGCACCGCTTCTGCAGTTACCCGCGTTACCCATGATTTTCCACGTCGCTCGCTGCTGGCCCAGGCCTGCGCATTGCTGATCCTGCCGCTGGCCGCGCAGACCGCGCTGGCCCAGGATGCTGCGCCGACCGAGGCGCGCAGCGCCGCGACGGCACTGGATACCATCACGGTCACCGCCGAGCGCCGCGAGCAGAACCTGCAGGACGTGCCGGTGTCGGTGGGCGTGGTACAGGGCGAGGCGCTGCGCAGCTATACCGAAGGTGCTGATGACACCTTGCTGGCGCTGTCCGGTCGCGTCCCCAGCTTCTATGCCGAGACCACCACCGGGCGCATCTTCCCGCGCTTCTACATCCGCGGCCTGGGCAATATCGATTTCTACCTCGGCGCCTCGCAGCCGGTCTCCATCATCCAGGACGACGTGGTGCTGGAACACGTGGTGCTCAAGTCCAACCCGGTCTACGACGTGGACCAGGTGGAAGTGCTGCGCGGCCCGCAGGGCTCCTTGTTTGGCCGCAACACTACCGCCGGCATCGTCAAGTTTGACACCGCCAAGCCCAGCCAGGACCCGAGTGGCCGGGTCAACATCAGCTACGGCAGCTACAACACGGTGGCCATCGACGGTGGCATGGGCGGCGCGATCAACGACGTGCTGTCCTACCGCGTCTCCACCCTGTACCAGCACCGCGACGACTGGGTGGACAACACCTATCGCGGCCCCAGCGCCGACGGCACGGTGACGCCGAAGAACGACACAATGGGCGGCTACGACGACCGCAATCTGCGCCTGCAGCTGCTGTACAAGCCGAACGAACAGTTCTCGCTGCTCGGTTCCGTGCATACCCGCGACTATGAAGGCACCTCCACCCTGTTCCTGCGCAATGCGCTGGTGAAGGGCAGCAACCGCGTCGATGTGCCGCGCGATAAGGTCGCCTTCGATGAAGCCGACAACAACCCGCAGGCCTACAAGACCCACGGTGGCTCGCTGAAGGCAACCTACGACTTCGGCAACACCACGCTGACCTCGATCAGCGCCTACGAAACCACCTCCGGCTACAGCCGTGGCGATACCGACGGCGGTGCGGCGGCGAACTATCCGGTCAATGGCCTGCCCAATGGTTACGGACAGTCGATGGGACAGGTGCAGGACCTGGATCAGTTCACCCAGGAGCTGCGCCTGGCTTCCAATGCCACCGATCCGCTGTCATGGCAGGTTGGCGCGTTCTACTTCGACGGCCGCGACACCACCGATTTCTACCAGCGCGCCTGGTTCCTGAACGCACCGGCACGCAATCCCAACAACTGGGTACGCCTGCGCAACATCAATACCTCGTGGGCAGGCTTTGGCCAGGTGAGCTGGAAGGCCACCGATGCGTTGACGCTGACCGCAGGTATCCGCGCGACCAAGGACGAGAAGAGCACGCGCCTGCTGAAGACCGCCGATACCGCTGCCGGTCTGGTCACCTACAAGGGACGCCACAACGTCGAGATGTCGGACACCCAGCCGAGCTGGGACCTGAGCGCGATGTATGAAGTCAGCCCGGAGCTGAGCCTGTACGCACGCGTGGCACGTGGCTTCCGTGGCCCGACCATCCAGGGCCGCTCGGCGGTATTCAATGCCGACTTCACCACTGCTGATTCGGAAACCATCCTGTCCTGGGAAGCCGGCATCAAGAGCAGCCTGTTCGACAACCGCCTGCGTCTGAACGTCAGCGGCTTCACCTATACCGTCAACGACATCCAGCTCAACGGCAACGATTCCAACGGCAACGGCGTGTTGTTCAATGCCGACAAGGCGCGTGCCTATGGTCTGGAAGCCGACATGGATTGGCGTCCGATCCCGAACCTGTCGCTGACCGCCGGCCTGAGCCTGCTGCACAGCGAGATCCAGGACAAGCGCGTGTATGCGCAGGTCTGTGCGTTGAACGGTGTGGTGGTGTGTACGGTCAACGACCCGACCATCAAGATCGGCAGCAATGTCTACGCCCAGATCGACGGCAACCCGTTGCCGAACGCACCCAAGTACAACCTGAACCTGGCCGCGCGTTACGACATTCCAGTGGGTGATGATGGCGCGGTGTTCTTCGCCACCGATTGGAACAAGCAGGGCGAAACCCAGTTCGTGCTGTACGACAGCAAGGAGTTCTACTCCAAGGGCAACTTTGAAGGTGGCCTGCGCGTTGGCTATACCGGCGGCTATGGCGCCTGGGAAGTGGCGGCGTTCGCCCGCAACATCACCAACGAGAAGAACCTCAAGGGTGTGATCGAGAACTACATGGCGGCGGTCTACAACGACCCGCGCATCATTGGTGTTTCGTTCAACTACAACTGGCGCTGATTGCTCAAGCCCCTCTCCCGCCTGCGGGAGAGGGGTTGGGGTGAGGGGACGGTGCGAAGCGCCGTGCAGTTTCGCTTTACCTCGGCATGCAGCAGGCGAAGCAGAAGCTACAAGCCAAGAGCTGCCCTCATCCGCCCCTGCGGCGCACCTTCTCCCGCTTGCGGGAGAAGGGAAAAGGCCAGGGCCGAAGCCGAAGCCAAAGCCAAAGCCGCCTCCAGATGCCCGATCAGACCATCCCCGCACCAACCGTCGCCCGGACCGGAATCCCCTCCGGATCAAACTCCTCCAGGCAGAACACATTCACCCCGTAGTAGTCCGGGGTGACCCGCTTGCGGTGGAACGGATAGATACCGCAGGTGCCGCAGAAATAGTGGTGCGCGATCATCGTGTGGAACTGATACTCCACCAGTGCCTCCTGCCCGGACAGCAGCTCGAACGCGGATTCATGCACCTTCACCATCAAGGCGTTCTTGCGCCGGCAGATCGAGCAATCGCAGGTGGTGAGTTCCGGGAAGTCGGTTTGAATGCGGAAGCTGACAGCGCCGCAATGGCAGCTGCCCTGGTAAGTCTGCAGGGGGCGGAGGGACACGCGTATCTCCAAAAACAAAATGAGCGCCTAGGCAAGGCTTGGATCATACTCAGCCCATCATCGGACGGGTGGGGAGTGGGTGATGCGCGCATTCCTGAGAGGCTTGCTGGCGGTGGTGCTGGGTTTGATCGCCGGCAGCGCGGTGAACATGGGGCTGATCCTGCTCGGCGGGCATCTGGTGCCGCCACCGGCCGGTACGGACACCAGCACGACCGAAGGCCTGCAGGCTGCGATGCCCTTGTTCGAGGCCCGCCACTTCCTGTTTCCTTTCCTTGCCCATGCATTGGGCACTTTGGCTGGTGCGTTGCTGGCAACCTGGGTTTCGGGTGGCAGCAGCAAAATTCCGGCCTTGTTGATTGGCCTGCTGTTCCTGGCCGGTGGCATCGCCAGCTGCTTCATGCTGCCAGCACCGCGTTGGTTCGAGGTGTTGGACGTGCTGCTGGCCTACCTTCCATTTGCCTGGTTGGGCTACCGGATCGCAAGGAAGCCCAGGGTTGTGGGAGCGGCGTGAGCCGCGAAGCTGATAATCCAAACGCAAAGCTGCACTTGCAATTGCAGGTGTAAGCTTGTCGGTCCCGGTACGGGCTTCCCGGGATAAGCCGCAAACACAAACCCTAACAAGGCTATGGGAAAACCAGCACCAAGAACACCACAATTCATTCACGCGAGG
>NZ_JBXFWM010000077.1:0-21401 GCF_056856655.1 Stenotrophomonas sp. STEN033 | reverse complement strand
CTAGAAGCTTCCCCTCACCCCAACCCCTCTCCCGCAAGCGGGAGAGGGGCTTTGCCATGCGGGCTTTGGAATTCAGAATGACCACGATTTACGGACTGAAAAACTGCGACACCTGCAAGAAAGCCACCAAGTGGCTGGACCGCTTCAACGTCGCCTATACCTTCGTCGATTACCGCGACAACAAGCCCAGCCCGGAAACCCTGCTCGAATGGGCCGGCAAGGCCGGCGGCTTCGCGGCGATGATCAACAAATCCTCGACCACCTGGCGGCAGCTGCCGGACAACCGCAAGTCGCCCGAGTCCGATGCCGAGTGGAAGCTGCTGCTGCGCGAATACCCGCAGCTGATCAAGCGTCCGCTGGTCATCGCCGACGATGGCACGCTGAGCCAGGGTTTCAGCGACAACGGCTTCAAGGCCCGCTTCAACATCGCCTGATCCGCCCTCCAATAATTGTGGGAGCGGCGTGAGCCGCGAAGCCACCGATCAAAGAAGGCCGCAATGAACGACGTACTAGCCCTGACCTGCGACCTGGTCGCCCGCCCCTCGGTAACCCCGGAAGACGCAGGCTGCCAGCAACTGATCGCAGGCCGTCTCAGCGCCGCCGGTTTCAACTGCGAGCACCTGCGCCTGGGCGAAGTCGACAACCTCTGGGCCACCCACGGCAACGGCGCACCGGTACTGGTGCTGCTCGGCCACACCGACGTGGTGCCGACCGGGCCGGTCGAGGCCTGGAGCAACGACCCGTTCAAGCCGGAGGTGCGCGACGGCGTCCTGTACGGGCGCGGCACTGCCGACATGAAGGGCAGCGTTGCTGCCTTCGTGGTCGCTGCCGAGCAGTTTGTTGCCGCGCACCCGGACCACCCGGGCACGCTGGCGGTGCTGCTGACCAGCGACGAGGAAGGTGACGCCATCGATGGCGTCCGCCACGTTGCCAAGCTCTTCGTCGAGCGCGGGCAGGGTATCGACTGGTGCATTACCGGCGAGCCGTCGTCCACCGCCAAACTCGGTGACCTGCTGCGCGTCGGCCGCCGTGGCAGCCTCTCGGCCAAGCTGCGCATCAAGGGCGTGCAGGGCCATGTCGCCTATCCGGACAAGGCCAAGAACCCCATCCATCTGGCCGCACCGGCGTTGGCTGAGCTGACTGCCCGGCATTGGGACGACGGCTATGAAAGCTTCCCGTCCACCAGCTTGCAGATCTCGAACATCAACGCCGGCACCGGTGCCAACAATGTGATCCCGGGTGAACTGCAGGTGATGTTCAACCTGCGCTACAACCCGCATTGGAATGCGGACATGCTGGAAACCGAGATCGGCGCGCTGTTGGACCATCACGGCCTGGACTACGACCTGCAGTGGCACCGCAGCGGCGAGCCGTTCTACACCCCGGAAGGGCGTCTGCGCAGTGTCGCGCGCGAGGTGCTGGCCGGGTTTGCCGGCGCGGCACCGGAAGAAAGCACCGGCGGTGGAACCTCCGACGCCCGCTTCATCGCACCCTTGGGCGCGCAATGCATCGAGGTGGGTCCGGTGAATGCCAGCATCCACCAGGTCGATGAAAACGTACGCGTCGCCGACCTGGAAGCGCTGCCTGACCTGTACCGGAAACTGATAGAAAAACTGCTGGACTGAACTGTTACGGTGCGGGTGCACAATCTTGCCGGGGGGGCGAGATGGACAGGGTTCAAATGGGGTTCCGAATTGGGCTGATGGCCCTTGTGCTGGTGTGCGCGCTGCCGTTCGCGCACGCCACTGCCACGCTGCATGGCCTGCCATTGCTGCGGCAGTTCGGGGCGAGCCAGTTGCCGGCCGCACCGACCTATCCCGGCGTGGTCGTCGACCGCACTGGCAACCTGTACGCGGCAAGTGGCGAAGGGGTGATGATCTTCCGCAGCGGTGTATGGGAGCTGCTGGAGGCGGCGGGCGAGGCACCGGTGTACTCGATCATGCTGGCGCGCGATGGCAGCCTCCATGTCGCTGGTGCGGGCATGTTTGGGCAACTGCTGCGGCAGGCCGATGGTACCCATCGATTTATCAACCTGCTGCCACGCCTGTCCGCTGCCGGACTGGTGCAGGGGCCGATCGAGGTGTTTTCGTTGGGGGAGACCGCGCGTGGCATACACGCGGTGAGCGCCGGTGCGCTGTTCGTACTGGAAAAGAACGGCAGCACCACCCGCCTGCAACTCCCCGCCGGCGCGCGTACGCGCCCGTTGGTGGCGGGTGACGAGATCTATTTCCGGGTTCCGGGTGAAGGCCTGTACCGGGTGGGCAGGGCTGCGATGGCGCTGGTCGAGGGCATGGAACCACTGGCCACGCTGCGCGTGCCCGCAGCGTGGCCCTATCGTGGTGGGCTGTTGTTCGCCGCTGCCGACGGTTTCCATTTCAGTGACGGCAACGGCCTGCGCAAGCTCGATACCGAGGCCACTGCCGCGTTCGGTCTGCATGAGCCGTATACCGGCATTGCCTTGGCCGATGGTGGTTTTGCGGTGGGTAGCTTCGACGGCACCATCATGCGTTTTTCGCCTGAACTGAAGCTGCTCGACAGTTTTGCCGCCTGTGCAGGTGAGATGCATGATCTTGTGGAGGATCGTGATGGTGCGGTGTGGATAGCCGGCGAGAGCGGCATCGCGCGGTTGCGCTGGTCGCTGCCATGGACGCGCTATGGGCGCCTGCATGGGCTGCGTGGTCGCATCTTCGACAGCACCTGGTATGACGGCCGCCTGTGGGTGGCGAGCATGGGCGTGTGGCGTACGCAGTCCTCCATGACAGGGACACCTGTGTTCTCGCAACTGCAGTGGCCACGCCGCGACCTGGAAACCTTCGCACTGGAAGGCACCTCCGCCGGGCTGCTGATCGGTGACCGCTATGGGTTGGCGGTGCTGGACCCGGGGCAGACGCAACCGCGGCGATTGTTGCCGGCAAAGCTGGGAGACAGCGTCAGCAGGCTGCTTCCCTCGGCGTTTGACGCGCGCCGTATGTTCGCCGTCAGCCGCAGCCGGGTCATTGTGCTCGGCCAGCGCGAGGGGCGCTGGCAGCTGCAGGCGCAATGGAATACAGGCCAGAACACGGTTTCCGGCTTGTACGAAGTTGCCGCAGGCGAGGTATGGGCTGGCGATCCGGGCGGCGGCGCGCGCCGCTGGCGCTTCGCATTGGATGACGGTCGGTTGCTGGCGGAGCAGCGCTACGGGGTCGCCCAGGGCTTGCCTGTGGTGGCGGGGCACGGTACCCGTCTGTTCCGCAGCGGAGGCGTGCTGTACGCGATCTCGGGTGCGCAAGTGCATCGGCTGCAGGGGGAGCAGTTCGTTGCCGGCGCCTTGCCCGTGCTGGCAGGGCTGCAGGCACCGATGGAGCTGGAAGGAGAAGATAACGCGAAGGGAAGCTTTGCATGGACGGCAAGGCAGTTGTGGTGGCGCAAGCCCGGGACGGACGCGTTCCAGTTGCAGCAGGTCAGCGATAGCCGCGTACCTGGTTTCATGACGGTTGCGCTGCACGGCGATGGACAGCTGCGCGTGGTAACCCGCGACAGCATCCTGCAGCTGGACCCTGCGGCCGCCGAACACCTTGCAACACCGCCGCGGGCACGGCTGGATCGCATCGAACTGCAAGGTCCGAATCACCCGCCGGTACTGCTGTCACTGGCACCGCAGGCAGTGCCACGCTTGCCGGCCGGTGCCGGCCTGGCATTGCGCTTCGGTGTACAGAGCATGGAGCCGGAGGTTGAGTTTCGCTATCGCATGCCGGGCTATCACGATGATTGGTCGCCCTGGGCAGCAGGGCGCGAGTTGACCTATCAGCGCTTGCCGGCCGGGGCCTACACCTTCCAGTTGCAGGCCCGGGTGCTGGGTGGCACGCCGACCGAGGCAATGAGTTACCCACTGCAGGTCGCGCCATTCTGGTACCAGCGCCCATGGGTTCAGCTGGCTTTTGGTGTGGCGGGACTGGTGTTCGTGGTAGGGGTGGTTGGTCTGCGCACCCGCGCCATCAACGCACAGAATCGTCTGCTCGAGAAGAAGATCAACGAACGCACGGCCGAGCTGCGAAGCGCCAACTCCCGTCTCTCGGCCCTGGCCGTCACCGACGGACTGACCGGTATCGCCAACCGGCATGCGATGGAGAAAACCCTCCCGCGTGCGTGGCAACGCTGCGCGGAACGGCAGGAACCGTTGGCGGTGATGATGATCGATGTGGACCATTTCAAGCAGTTCAACGACACCCACGGCCATCATCTCGGCGACCTGCAGCTACGCCGCGTCGCGCAGACATTGGCCGCGCAGGTGACGGGGGCCGAAGAGCTGGTCGCACGCTACGGTGGCGAGGAGTTCGTGCTTATCCTGCCGGACTGCGATGAACCGATGGCGCTGGCGCGTGGCGAGCGCCTGCGCAGCGCGGTGGAGCAGGTCACTGGTGCGGCGGGGCAGCGGGTGACGATCAGCGTCGGCGTTGCGGTCTGCACGCCGCTGATCGAGGACGATCCGATGGCGCTGGTGCGGTGCGCGGATATGGCGTTATATCGGGTCAAGCGCGAAGGGCGGAATCGGGTGGATGTTGCCAGCCTGCAAGCAGGGGCGTAGCAGGCCACGTCTGCGTCAAGCAACAATCAAGCCGAACGCCGCCAGCGCCGCCGCAGCCTGCCGCTGCGAGATCACCGCTTTCTTGAAGTGCTTGCCGTCCATCACGTTGAGTCCGCTGATGTCGGTATCGCGCAGGTCGGCACCTTCGAAGCGGGTGAGGCGGGTCTGTGCGTTGCGCAGGCTGCCGCCGCTGAACACCGCGTCGCGGAAGTCGCAGCCGGACAGATCGGCATCGGAGAAATCCATGCCTTCCAGCTGCGCCTTGCGGAATGACATGCCGCGCAGGTCGGCGCTGACCAGCAGGCAGTCGCGGAATTCCAGTGCCCAGCCGCTGACTTCCTGCAGGTGGGCGCCGGTCAGCTTGCAGTCCTTGAACTGCACCGACGACAGCGTGGCGCGTCGCCAGAAGCTGTTGTTGAGATCACAGTGATCGAAGCGCGAATCGCTGAGCTGTGCGGAACTGAAGTCGCAGTGGCTGCCGCGGCATTTCTGCCATCGGCTCTCCTCCAATGATGCGGCGAGCCAATTTGCCTTGTTCAGCGAGCATTGCTTGAACTGGAAGCCGTCCATCTCCAGGCGCGAGAAATCGCCTTCGTCCAACGTGCACGATTCGAACACCGCTGCCCGCGGATGCGCGCGGATGATCTGCTGCATGCGCGCGCGGTCGATGGTTTCTTCGTGGAAGACCGGGGTATTCGTCATGTCCAACTCTGCAGGTGCTTGCGCATCATTCTGCGCGACATCGCTCTGTTGATGCAGTCTTGTTGCGGCGGGCGTTGTGTGTACAGACCTGCTCGATCTATTCGAAGATGAAGAACGGCGGTGCGATGGCCCGGCGCCAGTACGACTCCTCGGCCAGATAGAACTCCTGCGCCTGGGCACGCGCGAACCATGCCGCTGCTGCCGCCTCATCTTCCGGCAGGGTTTTGCTGCCGCGCCCAAGCGCCAAGCCGCTGAAGTACTGGCCGTAGACATTGCCCTGTTCGCCGGCGCGCTGATACCAATGCAGTGCCTCGCGCATATCCGTGGGCATGCCGATGCCTGCTTCGTGCAAGGCGCCAAGGTCGACCTGGGCCTCGGCGTCGCCACGCGCAGCACGCCGCTGGATGCGGGCGATGGTCGCATTGGCGGAGGGCTGGTCGGGGACAACGCGCGCAGCTTCGGTTGAGGCATGGGTTGCCTTGCGCAGTGCGTCCAGCTTGTACAACTCACGCATGTACACCGCCGAGCGCAGGCGCCAGCGCAGTGCGCCTGCCATGTCGCCCTGGCGTTCGTACCAGCGTGCAAGATCGGACATGGCATACGGCGAGCCGTGGTAGGCGGCACTCTGGTACCAGCGCAGTGCCTTGCGTGGCGATGGCTTGAAGCGAACGTCCTCGGGCTTCTGCGGTTCGTCACTGCTGTCCAGGCGGCCGCGCTCAAGGATCCTGCCCAGTTGCTCCGCAGCGGCGGTGCTGCGGTGGGTGCGCGGCGTTGTCGACGCTGCCCGTGCGTACCATTCCAACGCACGCGGGTCGTTCCAGGCCTGGTACATCCTGGCGACCCGCAGGGCCGAATCGAACTGGCCATCGGCGGCTGCGGACAGCGCATCGCGCTCGCTGTCGCTGGGCGGGCGGGTGTTGGGGGGTGTCGCGCAACCGAGCAGGATGAACAGGGGCAGGGCGTACAGCAGCACACGGGGTGTGGGACGGGGCATCCAGCAGGTCCGGGCAAGGTGGCGGGCGATTATCGCGGAGTGCGCCGACCCGGCCGCTGAATCGGTTGCCAAAGCAACAGTTGCGCCGTCGCCAATACCGGGATAACGTCGGCGCCATGTCCTCGTTCCCGGCCACCGCCGTCAACAATAACAACCGCAATAATCTGCGCGCGAATAATCGTGCGCGGCCACTGCGGGACTGCGACCAGAGCTAGGACAGGCAACACGCTCAGGACACCAGAAAACCCGCATCGGCCGATGCGGGTTTTTTTGTGGCCGGGCGGGAACACCGAGCGGCTGCAGGTCTTCAAGCCGTTGCTTCCAATGTTTGTCCCCACACAACCCAGGAGCTTTCCCATGTGTTCCATCTTCGGCATTTTTGGCCTGCAACCCGGTGACGACCTGCAGGCGCTGCGTCGGCAGGCGCTTGAACAATCCCAGCGCCAACGGCATCGCGGCCCGGACTGGAGCGGCGTCTACGTGGACGACGGCGCCATCCTGGTGCACGAGCGGCTGGCCATCGTCGACCCGGCCGGTGGCTCGCAGCCGTTGCTATCCGATGACGGCCAGCTCGCGCTGGCGGTGAACGGTGAGATCTATAACCACCAGGAGCTGAAGAAGGAGCTCACCCAGCCCTACGCCTTCCAGACCGGCTCGGACTGCGAGGTGATCAACGCGCTGTACCGTGAGGACGAGCCGGCGTCCTACTTGAACAGGCTCAACGGCATCTTCGCCTTCGCGCTGTGGGACCGCGCAAAGCAGCGCGTGATCATCGCCCGCGATCCTATCGGTGTGGTGCCGCTGTACTGGGGCCACGACAAGCAGGGCCGACTCTGCGTTGCCTCGGAAATGAAGTCGCTGGCGGATACCTGCGCCGACGTGGCCCAGTTCCCTCCCGGCCACTGGTATGACAGCAGCACCGATACGCTGAGCAAATACTACGAGCGTCCGTGGCGCGACTACGACGCAGTGGAAGGTGTGGATGTGTCGTTGACCGAACTGCGCGAGGCCTTCGAGCGCGCCGTGCACCGCCAACTGATGACCGACGTGCCCTATGGCGTGCTGCTGTCCGGCGGCCTGGACTCCTCGCTGGTCGCCGCGGTTGCGGCGCGCTATGCACGCAACCGCATCGAGGATGGCGGTCAGAGCGAAGCCTGGTGGCCGCGCCTGCACAGCTTCGCCATCGGCCTGAAGGGCTCGCCCGACTTGGCCGCGGCCAAGGTGGCGGCAGAAATGCTGGGCACCGTGCATCACGGCTTCGAGTACACCTTCGAGGAAGGCCTGGATGCGGTGCCGGAAGTGATCCGCCACGTCGAGACTTACGACGTCACCACCATCCGTGCTTCCACGCCGATGTTCCTGCTGGCACGTCGGATCAAGGCAATGGGCGTGAAGATGGTGCTGTCCGGCGAAGGCAGCGATGAGATCTTCGGCGGCTACCTGTACTTCCACAAGGCACCGAACGCGCGTGAGTTCCACGAGGAACTGGTACGCAAGCTCGACGCGCTGAACAACTACGATTGCCTGCGCGCGAACAAGTCGATGATGGCCTGGGGCGTGGAGCCGCGCGTACCGTTCCTGGATCGCGAGTTCCTGGATGTGGCGATGAAGATGGATGCGCGCCACAAGATGGTCGACAAGGCCAGCGGCCGCATCGAGAAGGCCGTGCTGCGCGAAGCCTTCGAAGGCTACCTGCCCAAGGAAATCCTGTGGCGGCAGAAGGAGCAGTTCAGCGACGGCGTCGGCTATGGCTGGATCGACGGTTTGAAGGCGCATGCCGAGTCACAGGTCAGCGACCGCGTGCTGGCCGCCGCCGACAAGCGCTTCCCGTACAACCCGCCGCAGACCAAGGAAGCGTACTACTACCGCCACGTGTTCGAGCAGTTCTTCCCCAGCCACGCGGCCTCGGAAACGGTGCCGGGCGGCAAGTCGATTGCCTGCTCTTCGCCGGCGGCAATTGCATGGGACGCCAGTTTCGCCAGCATGGCCGATCCATCCGGTCGCGCCGTGGCCGGTGTGCACGAGCAGGCCTTGGCAGGTTAAGAGGTCAGTCGACCCAAAGGTCATTGGAAGCGTCGGCCCGCCTTGCCTTCAACGCCCCTCTTCCCTGCCCGGAGAGGGGGGGGAGGGGAAGGGGCCGCTTTACATGTCGCACAATTCAACGTGCGCGATCAGGAAACCGCAGTTCTTCCTTCTATAACGACTCAAAAGGATTTTCGATGCGTGCTTGTGCGTTCGTGATGTTTGGCCTGCTCTGCAGTTCCTACGCCCACGCCAGGGAGGTGCCATTGGAGCGGCATCAACAGGGTAGTTGGGAAACCGATATCGGCTACACCGGCGTGGTGCGTGATGGCGACACGCTGCATGTTTCCGGCGTCCCCTGCCGTGGTGCGGATATGCAGGCTGCGGTGCGCGATTGCTACGGCAAGCTGACGAAGATCCTGCAGCAGTTTGATGCGGACAGCAGCCAGGTGGTGAAGGAGACGGTGTTCACCACCGACATGGATGGCTTGATCAAGGCGATTCCTGAGCGCAAGACCTTCTTTGTCGATGGCAAGTATCCGGCCGCGAGCTGGGTGCAGATCAGTCGCCTGTTCGACGCCGAGGCCAAGCTTGAAGTGGAGTGGACAGTGCGCTTGAAGTAAGCGCGCAGTGCATTGGTGACGGCGAGCCGGTCAGCTGTTTGTGGGAGCGGCGTCAGCCGCGAAGCAGGGACACCATCAGGTTGCATATGCATCGAGGGTTCCAGTAAATCCAGCTTCGCGGCTTATGCCGCTCCCACACCTGGATGCCAGCCGGGTTGCGTGCGCGGCGTTGTCTTCTATCTTGGACTCAAGCTCAGGCTGTGCGCCGGCTTGCCCGGCAGGAACGGAGTCGGGCGGCCTTCCACCCAGTCGTCGTGGCCTGCCCCCCAGAACGGCGACAGCGGATGGCCGCTCTGGCCGCCCGGCATGTGCACGATGCCGTCGGCCTCATGGCCGGGCGAGACCACCATGCGCTCGGAAGCGCCGAACTTGGGTCCGACCACGCGCGGCATGTTGTCGTCGCCGGCCAAGGGTTGCGCCGGCATGCACAGCCAGCGTTTGAACAGGCTGGGCAACGCGGCCGAGACCGGATGGCAGATGGCGGCAGTATTGCGCTCGCCCCAGCTGCGTTGTGCCAGATCCGGACCCTGTCCGGCCAGATCCTTCTCAAGTTGGCGAGCGCTGTCGGTGAGCAAGGCATCCCAGCTTTCATACGGCGGTGGCAGCAGGTGCGGCGGGCGTTCGCTGAGCAACGGCCACAGCACACCTTCGAACTGGGCCAGCTTGGGCGGTATGTAACGTTCGCCCAGCTGCTCCTTGGCCGGTGCCAGCAGTGCGCCTTCCATGTTGTCCATCAGGATGCCGCGGAAGCCGCGCGCCATCCGATAACTGACTGAATCGGCGGATGCGCGGCCCTGCCACTGGCGGCTGGCGGCTTCCAGTCGCTTCAGCGCCGGATCGTCGCTGTGCTCGACGGTCTGCCGCAGCAGCTTCCACCAACGTTCCATCAGCACGGCGCGGTCATCCAGCTGGATCGCCAGCAGGTCACTTTCCTTGAAGCTTTCGCGGTCGAACAGGCCGTCGCGGATCTGCTTGGCGCGTGCACCGAAGTCATAGCCGCCGTCACCGGCCTCGGCCAGCGCAGCACCATCGAGCACGCGGCCATTGGCTGTCCACAAGCGGTGATCCGGCGGGTCGACCAGTGCCGGTGCCTGATTGGTGCGAATTGGCCACGGTGCGCAATTGGCTTGCATGGCTGCATCGGCATGGCAGGCCGGGTCACGCGCAGGGCGCGCGCCGATCAGGCGCCAGGCGATGCGCCCGCTGCGGTCGGCGACCAATAGATTCTGCGCGGGGATGCCGGAGCGATCGGCTACCGCAAAGGCGGAGTCGAGATCGGCAGCCTTGGCCATGTCGGCGAAATCCAGGCGCACCGCGCCAGCCTGCTGGCCTACCCAACGCAGGGCCAGCAGTTGCCCGTCGTGCTCGTCGTGCAGGACAGGCCCCCAGTCGCTTTCGCGTACCAGCAGCAGTTCCGGGTGGGCGCCGGCGACGGCGATGGACTCGTTGAAGGTGCGCAGCGGGGTGTTCGCGGGCAGGGTAGTGAAGTCGGCGGTGTCGATATAGCTGTTGGTGAAGGCCCAGGCCACCCGCGTATTGCTGCCGACGATGACTGCAGGCAGGCCGGGCAGGGTGAAGCCTGCAACATCGACCTTGCCCTCGGGAGCGGTTGGGTCGGCATAGCGCAGGCGTGCGCGGAACCAGATGTTCGGCGCACGCAGGCCCAGGTGCATGTCGTCGGCGATGATGGCGCGGCCGTCGGCAGTCAGAGCTCCTGCTACTGCGAAGTTGTTGCTACCCGGAAAAGAACCGGTCGCCGCAGGCGACCCACCTACGTCTCTCTCCCGCGCAGCGGGAGAGAGGGGGACCGCTTGCGAAGCAAGGGGTGGAGTGAGGGCAGCCAGGTAAGGTGCAAAAGAACCGGTCGCCGCAGGCGACCCACCTACGTCTCTCTCCCGCGCAGCGGGAGAGAGGGGGACCGCTTGCGAAGCAGGCGGTGGAGTGAGGGCCGGCGCAGTGCCTGCATTGCGCAGGTCCAGCGTTGCCGCATCCGGTAACACGGCATCGCCACGGGGCTCGCCAAACAAGGGCGCATCCCAGTTGCTGCCGTCGTGGGCGAGCAATGCATACAGGGCTGGCGGCACCACGCTGCGGATGCGTGCCATCGCCAGTTCGCGGGTATTGGTCGGGTCCTGCAGGTCGGCGTACATCGCCAGCCCGGTCAGCACCGAGTCCTCCAACTCCCAGGCGCGCGGTTGCTGGCGCAGCAGCAGATAAGGCCATGGCCGTACGGGCAGCGCGGCAAGGCCGGCATTGACGCCGTCGCGGTAGGCCTCGATGACGCCGCGCTTGTCGCCCAGGGCGGCGCCCAGGTTCTGCTGGGTGTGGGCACGCAAGCGGTGCACGCGCATGCGCTTGTCCAGCGGCAGGGCCTTGGCGCCGAACAGTTCGGACAGCTCGCCCGCTGCCGAGCGGCGCATCAGGTCCATCTCGAAGAAGCGTTCCTGTGCGTGCACGTAGCCCAGGGCGCGGGCCATGTCGGTCTCGTTGGCAGCTTCGACGGTGAGCACGCCGAGCGCGTCGCGCTGGATGCTGACCGGTGCAGACAGTCCTGGCAGGGCCAGTTCCCCGTCCAACTGTGGCAGGCTGCCGCGCAGGAGTCCCCAGGTGACCAGCAGTAGTACCAGCAACAGCCCCAATACAACCCAAAGCGAACGCAGCAGCCAACGCAGCACAGGCCTACCCCCGGTAGCGGTTCTGCCGCGATTGTAGACAGCTTGTGAAGCCGAAGGAGAGGGAATCGCAACTGAAAGTGATTCCGATTAGATCATTGGCTTTTCAGATGGGGCACCCTATGCACCATCGAATCATCAGGAGCACCCCCATGCAGGGCAAGTCCGAAGTCATTGAGTGCCTGAAGGAGCTGCTGCGCGGCGAACTGGCTGCGCGCGACCAGTACTTCATCCATTCCCGTCGTTACGAGGACCAGGGCCTGCTGGCGCTGTACGAGCGTATTGGCCATGAGATGGAAGAAGAGACCGAACACGCCGATGCCCTGCTGCGACGCATCCTGTTCCTGGGCGGCGACCCGGATATGCGTCCGCATGCCTTCGAGCCGGGCGTGACGGTGATGGAGATGCTGGAGAAGGACCTGCAGGTGGAATACCAGGTGCGCGCCAACCTGGCTGCCGGCGTGAAGCTGTGCGAAGCGCAGGGGGACTACGTCAGCCGTGACATCCTGATCGCGCAGCTGCGTGACACCGAGGAAGATCACGCCTGGTGGCTGGAGAAGCAGCTGGGCCTGATCAAGCGCATTGGCCTTGAGCTGTACCAGCTGAGCAAGATGGACGCCAAGGGCGCCCCGGCGCATTGATTCTGTAGTGCCGACCCATGGTCGGCATTTGAATCTATCGGCAACGCCCCCTGCCGACCATGGGTCAGCACTACGGGCATTACAGGCGTTGCAGCCTGTATACGGCAGTGGAAAGCGCGCTCACGCCGTCAGCGCGGAAGTCCGGCTGCTGGTCGAGGATGTCGCGGCGTTCCAGCAGGCCGGCTTGCCACGGGCTGGCAAACAAGCGCTGCACTTCGGCTTCCTCCACCGAGAACGGCGGGCCCTGCTTTTCGTCCTGCGGGTATTCCAGGGTGATCAGCACGCCTTGGCAGCCTACCGGCAGTTGCCCGTACAAGGTGTCGCGGTAGTGCTGGCGCAGATGCGGCGGCAAGGCGATCAGTGCTGCGCGGTCGTAGACGCCGGCGATATCGCCAAGCAAGTCCGCATCCAGCGCGAAGGCATCACCACAGATGATTTCAATCGGCCCGGCGCTGTAGTGCTCGCCGTACTGGCTGCTGTGGCGCTGCGGGGTGAGGTCGGCTTCGGCGAAGAACTGCTCGATGGCCATTGGCGACAACTCAACGCCAAGCACGCGGTGGCCTTGCGCCGCCAGCCAGTGCATGTCCAGGGTCTTGCCGCACAGTGGCACCAGTACGCGGCTGCCTGCCGGAAGCTGCAGTTCGGGCCAGTGTTTCTGCAGTAGCGGCATCACCTCGTTGCGATGAAAGCCGATTTGACCGTTCTGCCAACGTTGCAGCCAGAAGTCGGGTTGCATGGTGCGTTCTCCGAGTGCGATAGCGTTGCAGATTACCTTGCTGTTTGTGGGAGCGGCATCAGCCGCGAAGCTGATGGCAATGGATCAATGGTGATTTGTGATTGCCGGTGTCTGTTGGATCTGTGGCTTCGCTGCTTACGCCGCTCCCACAAACACATGCAAAAAAAAGGAGGCCGGGCATTGCCCGGCCTCCTTTTATTACTGAACTTCCAGCCCTTCAACCTTCTGCCACCCACGCGGCAGCAGATGCCCGCGCGTCGCCCGTGTTCCCAGATACGTCTCCAGGTCCTTGAACGACAGGTTCATGGTGCGCTGGCCACTGCGCACCTGCAGGGTGTTGCCCGGGCCAACCGCGACCACCGCCACCACACGCTCGGTGGAGAGCTTGGCCTTGGGGATCTCGATGATCTTGTTGCCCTTGCCCTTGTCCAGCTCAGGCAGATCGCTGGCCGGGATGGCGAGCATGTTGCCGGCGCTGGTGACAGCGACGATGCGGTCGGTTTCCGGGTTGGCGACCAGGGACGGGGTCAGCACTGCCGAACCTGCGGACAGGTTGAGCATCGCCTTGCCGGCCTTGTTGCGCCCGGTCAGGTTCTCGAAGCGGGTGACGAAACCATAGCCGTGGGTGGACGCCAACACGAAGCGGGTGTTGTTGTCGCCGCTGGCCACGGTGACGAAGCTGCTGCCCGGTGCCGGCGAGAAGCGGCCGGTCAACGGCTCGCCATTGCCACGTGCCGAGGGCAGGGTATGCACCGGTGTGGAATAGGCGCGGCCTTCGGTATCGAGGAAGGCTACCTGCTGGGTGCTGCGGGTACGTGCCACCGCCAGCAGGCTGTCGCCATCGCGGTAGTTCAGGGTCGAACCGTCGACGTCGTGGCCCTTGGCCGCGCGTACCCAGCCCTTCTCCGACAGCACCACGGTCATCGGCTCGCTCGGCACCAGCTCGGTCTCGTCGATGGCCTGGGCGGCACCGCGCTGCACCAGCGGCGAACGGCGTTCATCGCCGAACTTCTTGGCGTCGGCCAGCAGTTCGTCCTTGACCAGCTTCTTCAGCTTGGCGCTGCTCTGCAGGATGGACAGGATCTTGTCGCGTTCCTTGGCCAGCTCATCCTGCTCGCCGCGGATCTTCATTTCTTCCAGACGCGCAAGCTGCTTCAGCTTGGTTTCCAGGATGTACTCGGCTTGGTCTTCGCTCAGTGCGAAGCGCGCGATCAGCGCGGCCTTGGCATCGTCCTCGGTGCGGATGATGCGGATCACTTCGTCCAGGTTGAGGAAGGCAACCAGCAAGCCCTCCAACAGGTGCAGGCGACGCTCGACCTTCTGCAGGCGGTGGTTGAGGCGGCGGGTGACCGTGTCCTGGCGGAAGCGCAGCCACTCGCTGAGCAGCATCTTCAGGTTCTTGACCTGCGGACGACCGTCCAGGCCGATGACGTTGAGGTTGACGCGGTAGCTGCGCTCAAGGTCGGTGATGGCGAACAGGTGGCCCATCAGCTGCTCGGCGTCGACGCGGTTGGAGCGCGGCATCAACACCACGCGCACCGGGTTGGCGTGATCGGATTCGTCGCGGATGTCTTCCAGCCACGGCAGCTTCTTGGCGCGCATCTGCGCAGCGATCTGCTCGATCACCTTGGACGGCGAGACCTGGTGCGGCAGCGCATCGATGACGATGTTGCTGCCTTCCTTTTTGAAGGTGGCGCGCGCGCGCACGCTGCCATTGCCGGTCTCGTAGATGTTCCGCAGGTCCGACGGCGAGGTGATGATCTCGGCGGTGGTCGGGTAGTCCGGGCCCTTCACGTGCTCGCAGAGCTCGGCGACGGTGGTATCCGGCTCGTCGATCAGGCGCACCAGCGCGCTGACGATCTCATTGAGATTGTGCGGCGGTACGTCGGTGGCCATGCCCACGGCGATGCCGGTGGTGCCGTTGAGCAGCAGGTGCGGCAGGCGTGCCGGCAACCAGCTCGGCTCTTCCAGGGTGCCGTCGAAATTCGGCGACCAGTCGGTGGTGCCCTGGCCCAGTTCGCCCAGCAATACCTCGGCGATCGGGGTCAGCTTGGATTCGGTGTAACGCATGGCTGCAAACGATTTGGGATCATCGCTGGAGCCGAAGTTGCCCTGACCGTCGATCAGCGGGTAGCGGAACGAGAACGGCTGGGCCATCAGTACCAGGGCCTCGTAGCAGGCGCTGTCGCCGTGCGGGTGGTACTTACCGATGACGTCACCGACGGTGCGGGCGGACTTCTTGGGCTTGGATGCGGCACCCAGGCCCAGTTCGCTCATCGAATAGATGATGCGGCGCTGCACCGGCTTGAGCCCGTCGCCGATGAACGGCAGGGCGCGGTCCAGCACCACGTACATGGAGTAGTCGAGATAGGCGCGTTCAGCGTATTCGCGCAGTGGCTGCTGTTCGAAGCCATGGTAAGCGGGGCGTGCAGACTCAGTCATTGCGGGTGGGTGCTACCTGTTGTGCGGAGCCAAGGCGGGGGCCGCCGGCTGCCTGATCCGACGATTATCCGGATGGCGGCGGAGATGCCAAGCCACGGATGGGATCGAGCCCGCCTTCCAGCCCCTGATCGGCCCGGCTCTGGTAGCGGCCGGGCGGCAGGCCGAAGTGGCGGCGGAACACGATCACGAAGGCGCTGGGGCTGCTGAACCCCAGTGAATGGGCGATGTCGGCCACGGCATGGCCGTCATTGAGGCGGCGCAGCGCCTCGGCCAGCCGCGCCTGCTGCCGCCATTGGGCGAAGCTCAAGGTGGTCTCGTCGCGGAAATGGCGGCTCAGGCTGCGCGACGACAAGCCCGCCCACTGTGCCCATTGCGCAAGGCTGCGGTCATCGGCCGGTTCGGCCAACAGTTGCGAGGCGATTCGCAGCAGGCGCCGATCGGCCGGCATCGGCAGGTGCATGCGCTGGCGCGGTGCCTGCCGGATTTCGTCCAGCAGTACATCCATCATGTGTTGCTGGGGCGCTGACAGTGGCTGCTCCGGCGACCAGTCGCTGATCCGTTCGGCCAGAGCGCTGAGCAAGCGGGAAATGCCGATCACGCAGGGATCGTTGGGTAAATCAATGCAAACCGGGCTGGCCAGGGCCATGCCCCAGCCACGCAGCGGGCCGTCGATCACCACCGTATGCGGTTCGGCCGCAGGCATCCAACCGCCCGAACCCGCCGGCAAGGACCAGGTGCCGTGACGGGTGCGGGTGGTCAGCAGACCACGTTCGACGCAGATCAGCTGTGCCCGCGCGTGCTGGTGCCAGTCCACCTCGCGGGCCAGGCCCTGCGGGCTGTCGAAGCGGAAGCCGAATACCGGCGGGCCGTCGTCGCGCTCGAACCAGTCCAGTTCCTGGTCACGCAGCAGCGGGGCGGGCAGCTGCATGTCAAAGCCCTGCGGTGCCCGGCGCCGGACCGAAGAGAGGGTTGCGCCTGTAATTGGCCGGATTTCGTCATTCATTGGCTGGATTGTATTACCCGGCCACGAACGCAGCCATTACTGTGTCCCGGTCGGCCGCAGACACCATTGATGCAACACAGCATCTGATACCAAATAGAATATTTCCATTGAGAAATATTCCATCTGGAAGGAAGATGCCCGCCCATGATCTGTGCCGACACCACCCAGCCCCCCAGCTTTGGCCTGTTGCTGCGGCAAGTCCGCGACGGCCTTGCCCGGCAGCTTGATGCCTCCATGGCCGAGGAAGACCTCGGCCTTGGATTCAGCCACTACATCGGTCTGAAGACCTTGATGCACATGGCGCCCTGTACTGCGAACCAGCTTGCACGCGGTCTGGACCAGGTTCCCAGCGCGGTGACCCGTCTGCTGGACAAGTTCGAAGCGCTGGGTTGCGTGCGCCGCGAGACGCATGCGCAGGACCGTCGTGCATTGCAGATCGTGCTCACCGATGAAGGCCGTGCCCTGTGGCTGCGCTTGAAACAGCGTGGCGACAAGGTGATGGAAGACGCCATGCGTGACCTGCAGGCGGAGGAGCGGGAGATGTTGATGTCCCTGCTGCTCCGTATACGTGACTCCTTGATGACCCCATGAAAACCATGTCCTCCCCCACATCCCTGGTTTCACCCGCCCGCGGCCTCCTGGCCGCGGTGCTGGTTCTTACGCTGGCCGCATGTGCCAGCAGCCGTGGCCTGCAACCGCAGGGGCGACTGCTGGATGCCGACAACCTGCAGAGCAGCCGCAGCCTGGCCGGTACGCCGCTCAGTGCAGCCGGCTTTCCGGCAGCTGATTGGTGGCGTGCGTTCGCCGACCCGCAGTTGGATGCGCTGATCGACGAAGCCCTGCGCGGTTCTCCTTCGCTGGAAGCCGCCGACGCGCGCCTGCGCCAGGCGCAGGCACACGCCGCCAGCAGCAATGCCGAGCGCAAGCCCAGCCTGTCGCTGTCACCGGGCTATACCGGCATGCGCCTGCCCGAATCCATGGCCGGTGATGAAATCGGCGGCCATTACATGGGTAGCGTGCAGGCGGTGGCCAACTTCAGCTATGGCGTCGACCTGTGGGGTGGCAAGCGTGCTGCCTGGGAAGCCGCCGTCGACAGCGGCCACGCTGCTGCCGTGGATGCGCAGGCTGCGCGCCTGGATCTGGCTGCCGCCATCGTCCAGGGCTACGTGCAACTCGCCCATGCCGGGCAACTGCAGCGTGTTGCCAATGACGAACTGGCGCGCGCCGAGAAGACCTTGCAGCTGACCCGCCAGCGTCGCGCCGCCGGTATCGACAGTGAACTGCAGGTGCAGCAGGCACAGGCACGGCTGCCAGCCGCACAGCAGCAGCAACTGGCCGCACAGCAGCAGATCGATGTGTCGCGCAATGCGCTGGCCGCGCTGCTTGGCAAGGGGCCGGACCGCGGCCTGGACATCCAGATTCCGAATGAACTGAATCCGCTGGCCCTGCAGCTGCCAGGTGTGATTCCCAGCGAACTGCTGGGCCGGCGTCCGGATATCGTTGCCGCGCGCTGGCGCGTGGAAGCGGCGGACAAGCAGGTCAAGGTGGCCAAGACCCGCTTCTACCCCAACCTCAACCTGACGGCTTTGGGCGGGGTGGTGTCCAAGGACCTGGGCAGTCTGCTGGAAAGCGGCTCCACCTTCGGACTGCTGGCACCGGCGCTGAGCCTGCCGATCTTCGATGGCGGTCGCCTGCGCGCCGGTCTGGCCAGCAGCGATGCCGACTACGACCTTGCCGTGGCCAACTACAACCACACCCTGGTAGAGGCCTTGCGCGACGTCGCCGACCAGGTCAATGCCAGCCGTTCGCTGGCCGAGCAGGTGCAGGCGCAACAGCAGCTGCGTGGCATCGCGCAGACCGCCTACGCGTTGGCGCAGCAGCGCTATCGCGCCGGTATCGGCAATTACCTCGATGTACTCAGCACCCAGGATCGCCTGCTGCAGGCCGACCAGGGGCTGAGCAACCTGCAATCACAGCAGCTGCTGTCTTCGGTGCGCCTGAGTACCGCCCTGGGCGGCGGCTTCCAGCCCACCGCCGACACGGCGCCGGCCGTTGCTGCCGGCAACGACACCACGCATTCCTGAGAGTCCCCCGAATGAGCCAGACAACCTCCCCCGAAGCGGCAGCCGCCGCTCCCAGCCGTCGCGGCAAGCTGCTGCGCGGCCTGTTGTTCGTCGTCCTGATCCTGCTGGCAGCGTTTGCCGCGTGGTACTACTTCCTCGGCCGCTGGGCCGAGGAAACCGACGACGCTTATGTCGGCGGCAACCAGGTGCAGATCACCCCGCAGATCACCGGCACCGTGGTGTCCATCGCCGCCGATGACGGCATGAAGGTGGAGCAGGGCCAGCTGCTGGTGCAGCTGGATCCGGCCGATACCGAAGTGGCGATGCAGCAGGCGCAGGCCAACCTCGCCAGCACCGTGCGCCAGGTGCGCGGCCTGTACCGCAGTGCGGAAGGTGCGCAGGCGGAATTGAACGCGCGGATGGTGTCGGTGAAGCGCGCACGCGAAGACTTCGCCCGTCGCCGTGACCTCGCTGCCAGCGGTGCCATCTCCAATGAAGAACTGGCCCACGCCCGTGACGAGCTGGCCGCTGCCGAAGCTGCCGTTGCCGGTTCGCGCGAGACCGTCGAGCGCAGCCGCGCGCTGATCGACGACACCGTCATCGCCACCCAGCCGGACGTGCAGGCGGCTGCGGCGCAGCTGCGCCAGGCCTATCTCAATAATGCACGTGCCGGCATCGTTGCGCCGGTCACCGGTTATGTTGCGCGTCGCTCGGTGCAGGTCGGCCAGCGCGTACAGCCGGGTGCGGCCTTGATGGCCGTGGTGCCGGCCGAGCAGATGTGGGTGGATGCGAACTTCAAGGAGACCCAGCTGCGGCACATGCGCCTGGGCCAGGAAGTGGAGCTGCGCTCGGACCTGTACGGCAGTGACGTGACCTACAAGGGCCGCATCACCAACCTTGGCCTGGGCACCGGTTCGGCGTTCTCGTTGCTGCCGGCGCAGAACGCCAGCGGCAACTGGATCAAGATCGTGCAGCGCGTACCGGTGCGCATCGCCGTCGATGCCAAGCAGCTCGCCGAGCATCCGCTGCGCCTGGGCCTGTCGATGAAGGCCGAGGTCAACCTGCACGACCAGAAGGGCACGGTGCTGCCGGCCGATGCGGCCAAGGGCACGGTGTACGGCACGCAGGTCTATGCCAAGCAGCTGCACGATGCCGACGCCATGATCCACAGCATCATCCAGGACAACCTGCCGCCGTCCGCGCGCGCCAGCTGAGGTCACCATGTCCGCTCAAGCTCCCACGGCGCCGGCCACGACGGTCGGCGCAGGGCCAGCCAATGTTGCGTTGTGCACGGCCGGCCTGGCGCTGGCCTCGTTCATGCAGGTGCTGGATACCACCATCGCCAATGTCTCGTTGCCGACGATCGCCGGCAACCTCGGCGCCAGTTCGCAGCAGGCGACCTGGGTCATCACCTCGTTCGCGGTCAGCACCGCGATTGCCTTGCCGCTGACGGGGTGGCTGAGCCGCCGCTTTGGCGAGGTGAAGCTGTTCGTCTGGGCAACGATTGCCTTTTCCATCGCCTCGCTGCTGTGTGGCATCGCTCAGAGCATGGGCATGCTGGTGGTGTCGCGCGCGCTGCAGGGTTTCGTGGCCGGGCCGATGTACCCGATCACCCAGTCGCTGCTGGTCTCGATCTATCCACGCGAGAAGCGCGGGCAGGCGCTGGCCTTGCTGGCAATGATCACCGTGGTCGCGCCTATTGCTGGTCCCATCCTCGGTGGCTGGATCACCGACAACTACAGCTGGGAATGGATCTTCCTGATCAATGTGCCGCTGGGCGTGATCGCTGCAGCAATCGTCGGTGGCCAGCTGCGCCATCGCGTGGAAACCACCGAGCGGCCGAAGATGGATTACGTTGGCCTGGTCACCCTGGTGATCGGCGTCGGCTGCCTGCAGTTGATGCTGGACCTGGGGAACGAGGAAGACTGGTTCAACTCGACCAAGATCGTGGTGCTGACCTGTGTTGCCGCGGTGATGTTGGCGGTGTTCGTGATCTGGGAGCTGACTGACAAGGATCCCATCGTTGACCTGAAGTTGCTGCGGCATCGCAATTTCCGCGCCGGCACCTTGGCGATGATCGTCGGCTACGCGGCGTTCTTCTCGGTGGCCTTGATGATCCCGCAATGGCTGCAGCGCGACATGGGCTATACCGCAATCTGGGCGGGCCTGGCGACGGCGCCCCTGGGTATCCTGCCGATCATGGTGGCGCCGGTGCTGGGCAAGTTCGGCCACAAGGTCGACATGCGCTACCTGGCGACGATTGCATTCTTCGTGCTGTCGATGACCAGCTTCCTGCGTTCGGGCTTCAACCTGCAGGTCGATTTCGCGCACGTGGCCGGCGTGCAGTTGTTGATGGGTGTTGGTTTGGCGCTGTTCTTCATGCCGGTGCTGCAGATCCTGCTGTCCGACCTTGATGGTCGCGAGATTGCCGCCGGCTCCGGCCTGGCCACTTTCCTGCGTACGCTGGGCGGCAGCTTCGCGGCATCGTTGACCACCTGGTTGTGGGCGCGGCGTACGCAACAACATCATGCGGACCTGACCGAGCATGTGTCCTTGTACGACCCGGGCATGCATCAGCAGGTGACCGCGATGGGGCAGGGCGACCTGCAGCACGGTGCGGCGGTGCTCAACGAGATGATCAACCACCAGGCATCGCAGATGGGCTTCAACGACATCTTCCTGCTGCTGGGCTGGGTGTTCCTGCTGATCATCGGCCTGGTGTGGCTGGCCAGGCCGCCGTTTGGTGCGGGAGCGGGGGCTGCGTCGGCAGGCGGGCATTAACGCGTGTTTGTAGGAGCGGCATGAGCCGCGAAGCCGACAGCAATGACGCTGCAACGAAGCCCGCAATCCGAAAGATTGCGGGCTTCGCTTTGTGTAGTGCCGAGCCATGCTCGGCAATGGCCTTACCGGTAAAGCCCCTGCCGAGCATGGCTCGGCAC
>NZ_JBXFWM010000076.1:0-21696 GCF_056856655.1 Stenotrophomonas sp. STEN033 | reverse complement strand
GTCCGATGTGTGGCCCACCGCGGAGCGCTTTTGGGTCGTCCGGTTTGCCCCGATCTCGCCGGTCATGGCCCCTCCGCCGCCCACCCCCCGGCGGCCCCGGGCCCGCCACTACAGTTCAATTCTTCTTGGCAGGCGCGGCAGGCGCCGGCACAGCAGCACCCTTGGCGACGCGGATGCCATTGGCTTTCATCCAGGCATCGAACTGATCGGCGCTCATCTTCTGCTCGCCCTGCTGCATCATGAAACGGTAATTGCCCAGTGCATCCTTCTCGGCCACCGGCGTTTCCACCCGCACTTCAATCGGCTTGTCGTCATGCTTGGCGGCCTTCTTGCCCGAAGAAGCGCAACCGGCCAGCACCGCAACCGAAGCCGCTACCAGAACGATGCCAGAGACACGGGAAAGAGCTTGCATGGCAATAACCTCAAGGAATTAGAGTCGCAGTCTAATCCACCATCTAAGCAAGTGCAGCTATTTGCCTGAATTAATTGAAATTAGTCATTTCTGTTTGCATGCCCAGTCTTACTGGCAGCGCCCAGCGCATTCAGTTCCGCCGCGCTCAGTTCACGCCATTGGCCCTTGCCCAGCTCGCCCAGCTGTACCGGCCCAATCGCGACGCGCATCAAGCGCAGCACCTCCAACCCGAGGGCCTTGAGCAGGCGCCGGATATGGCGGTTGCGCCCTTCATCCAGCACCACCTCCAGCCACGCGGTACGTTCGCCATGCCGCAGCAGCTGTACCGAATGCGCCGCCAAGCGTTCGCCGTCGTCCTCGATACCCACCTGCATGCGCACAAGCAGCGCTGCGTCGGGCACAGCATCCACCTGCACCCGGTAGGTTTTCAATGGGCCGGTGCTGGGCTCGGTGAGACGTGCCGCCCATTCCGGGTCATTGCTGAAGAACAGCAGGCCTTCGCTGGCCTTGTCCAGGCGCCCCACTGGTGCCATCCACGGCAATCCGGCGCCTTCAAAGCACTGGTAGACGGTATCGCGGCCCTGCTCGTCCTGCACCGTGGTCACCAGGCCACGCGGCTTGTTCAAGGCCAGGTAAAGGCGGCGCGGCGCGCTCAATGAATGCCCATCCAGCATTACCTGCTGACGACCCGCCACCACCGGGAACTCCGGGTCGCGCACCACCTTGCCATCGACGCTGACGCGACCATCAAGCACCCGCCGAGTCGCCTCGGTGCGCGAGCACACGCCGGCCTTTGACAGCACCCGTGCCAGGCCATGCCGAACCCCGCCTGCGGCAGCGTTGCGAGAAGACGTTGCGTTGTTGGATGCGCGCGAAAGCAAACGCCCGCCGGGCGTTGCGCGGCGGGCGGGCGGGTGACGCGGAGGCTTGGATGACGCCATCAGGTCTGTAGGCAGCCGTTGCCGCCTTACTTGACCTCGGCAGCAGGCTGCGCGGCAGCCGGTGCAGCCGCCGCATCGGTGGCTGCCGGCCGCGCCTTGACCACGCGCACGCCGCGCGCCTTCATCCATGCGTCGAATTCTTCGGCAGTCATGCGCTTGCCGTTCTGGCTCATGTCAAAACGCCACGGCGTATTGTCGAACTCGGTCTGCGGCTTGTAGGCGGTTGGATCGTTGGCATTGATCGCCGGACGCGCCGGGATGGCGTTGGCGACGTTGTTGCAGCTCTCGACACGCAGGCGCATCAGCACGCGGTCGAGCGACTGCTCCTCACCGCCGGCTCCGCTCAATACGCCAGACGGCATGCCCAACTGGCCCGGACGCACGTACAGCTCCGAAGCGACCGGTGCGATCAGCGAGGTGGCCAGCGGCGCCGGCGTCACCGCACTGGCCGAACAATCCACGGCTGCATGGGCGGCAGGCACAGATGCCAGGGCGACAAGACCAGCCAGAGCGATACGCAGCATTGGATTTCCATTCGGCAAGTTAACGCGGCGAGTGTAGGCAGCGCCCGCAGCGCTTTCAACCGTTAAATGCGCGCAAACCGCGATTGCCTGCCAACGTCACACAAATTGCCCGCTGAATTCGCACGGGCAAAAAAACAAGGCCCGGCAGATGCCGGGCCTTGTTCTCAAACTGTAGTACTGAAACCGAAGCGTCCGATTAGTTCTGGACGTTCAGCTCGGTACGACGGTTCTTTGCGCGACCTTCCGGGTTGTCCGAACCATCAGCGTTGGTGTTCGGAGCAATCGGACGGCTCTCGCCGTAGCCGATCGGGCCCTGCAGGCGCGATGCCGACACACCATTGGTGGTCAGGTAGTCGTACACAGCCTTGGCGCGACGCTCGGACAGCTTCTGGTTGTAAGCGTCGGTACCCTTCGAGTCGGTGTGACCGGCAACTTCAACGCGCAGATCCGGGTAACGCTTCAGGATCTCGGTGGCTTCGCTCAGGATCGACACGGCGTCCGGACGCAGGGTGGCCTTGTCGAAGTCGAAGTTCACGCCCTTCAGGTCGATCGAGACCGGCACCGGGCAACCGTCCGGACCAATGGTCTGGCCAGGCTGCGAGGTCGGGCACTTGTCGTCGCAGTTGTTGACGCCGTCGCCGTCGTCATCCAGGTCTGCGCAGCTCGGAGCAACCGGGGTCGGTGCCGGAGCAACAGCAGCGACCGGAGCCGGACCCAGCGGGATCACGACGCCGACCGAAGCCAGCACGTCGCCGAACCAATCTTCCTGCTTGCCGCCAGCGGCGCGCGGAGCAATGCTCTGGTCGTCGAAGTCAGCGCGGTAAGCCAGTTCAGCACGCACAGCGACGCGCTTTTCGAAGGTGGTCTGCAGACCAACGCCGACCTTGGCAGCCAGGTTGCCGTCCTTGCGATCCTTCAGCTCAGCGCCGGACAGGTATTCTTCTTCCGACTTCTGGTAGCCCAGACCTGCCAGCAGGTACGGGTTCCAGCCGCGGCCTTCCTGGATGAAGTGGCGACGCAGGTCCAGCGAAACGCCGTACTGCGACCAGTTCTGGTCCTGGTTGTTGTCGAAGTTCGGGTTCTGATAGTTCAGTTCACCGTCCAGCGACCAGTTCGGGCTGATGAACTTGCCCAGACCCAGCGTGGCGAACGGAGCGTCGTTGGTGCCACGGTCGCCGTCCTGGAAGTTGAAACCGGCCGAACCGGTCAGGTACCAGCGGTCGTCAAATTCCTGAGCCGAAGCGGCCTGGGCGAAAGCCAGACCACCGAGCAGCGCGGCAGTAAGGATCTTCTTGTTCATGAAATACAGCTCCTTGTTTCGGGGGTATGAAACCGGTAGAGGCATGGTCCAGCACAGCGATAATCTTCGTCGCGTTCAGAGACGGCCGTTTCCTCACGCCATCGCGGTGCACATTATGCGCTTGGCCGTGAAGACGATGTTAACAGGCTCGTAACAAATGCAGCGACCACCAGACCCCTACGTGTCCGGCTTGGCGCAACGTATACAGCTTGATCAACGGACGCAAGAGCCAGCTGTCGCAAGGCTTCCGGGGAAAATGCTGCGCCGCAGCTCGTTTCAGATGACAAACCCTTAATAAACGGGGCTTACGCCTCCAGTTACCGCCAGCTGAACCGTTTGCTCGGTATGATGATTTTGCTCCCCCGCAACGGAACTTTTCCGCATGAAAGCAATCGGCCTGACCCGCTACCTTGCCATCGATGATCCGGATGCTCTGCTGGATCTGACCCTACCGGTCCCGGCGGCCCCGCAAGGCCAGGATCTTCTCATTCAGGTTCAAGCAGTTTCTGTTAATCCGGTAGACACGAAACTCCGCGCGCCCAAAACCGGCGAAGAGAATCCGCCACGGATATTGGGCTTTGACGCCGCCGGCACCGTTGTCGCGGTCGGCCCGGAAGTAAGCGCATTTGAAGTCGGCGATGAGGTCTATTACGCGGGCGACGTCACCCGCCCGGGCTGCAACGCCCAGTTGCAGCTGGTCGACGAACGTCTGGTCGGGCGCAAGCCCACAACCTTGGATTTCGCCGAGGCGGCGGCACTGCCACTGACCACGCTTACGGCGTGGGAACTGCTGTTCCAGCGCATGCCCTACCAGTTGGACGGCCGCCGCAATGTCGGCAAGACCTTGTTGATCATCGGCGGCGCAGGTGGCGTCGGTTCGATGGCGATCCAGCTCGGCCGCCACGCCGGCTTCACCGTGGTGGCCACCGCCTCGCGCCCGCAAAGCGTGTCCTGGTGCGAGCAGATGGGCGCGGCGCATGTCATCGACCACCGCCAGCCGTTGGCCGCGCAGCTGCAGGCGCTGGGTATCAACAGCGTGGATGCGGCACTCAACCTGGCCAACACCGATCTGTACTGGCAGCAGCTGGGGGAACTGTTGGCACCACAAGGCCATGTCGGCTTGATCGTCGAGCCTGCCGGTGCGTTGCGCATCGGCGATCCCTATAAAGCCAAGTGCATCGGCATCCATTGGGAATTCATGTTTGCCCGCGCCCGCTTCCGCACTGCCGACATGATCGAGCAGCACCGCATCCTGACCCGCGCTGCCAGCCTGATCGACGCCGGCGAATTGCGGACCACGTTGAGCGAACGCCTTGGCACGATCAACGCCGAGCATCTGCGCCAAGCCCACCGTCAGCTGGAAGCCGGCAGCACCATCGGCAAGCTGGCACTGGAAGGCTGGGACTAGAACCCCCGGCTTCCCCTGCGCCAGCGCGGCACTGCGTCTGGCGCAGGCGTCCCTCCATCGAGGCTGCCCGTCAGCGGCAGCCAGCACCTTGCGGCCCGTCATGTCCTCCTTGCGCCTTGTGTCACGCCTGCTGCAGCTGCTGCTGGGCTTGTTCCTGTTTGGTATCGCCTCCTCGTTGATGATCCGTGCCGGCATCGGCATTGCCCCGTGGGACGTGCTGAGCCAGGGCATCGCCCTGCGCAGTGGCTGGGGCTTCGGCGTGATCACCAATCTGGTCGGTGTCTGCGTCCTGCTGATGTGGCTGCCATTGCGGCAGAAGCCCGGACTGGGCACGGTATTGAACGTACTGCTGATCGGCCCCAGCGCACAGCTCGGCCTGGACCTGCTGCCCGCGGCACAGGGCCTGTGGTGGCAGTTGTTGCTGTTCGCCGCCGGGCTTGTACTGCTGGCCGTGGCCACCGGGCTCTATATCGGTGCGCGTTTCGGGCCGGGCCCGCGCGATGGCCTGATGACCGGACTGCACGCCCGCACCGGTTGGCCGATCTGGAAGGTGCGCACCCTGATCGAAGCCTGCGCGCTGGCGGTGGGCTGGTGGCTGGGCGGCAATGTCGGCTGGGGCACGCTGGCCTTCGCCTTGCTGATCGGGCCCCTGTGCGGCGTCACCCTGCCCTTGTTTGATCGCCAGCCGCGCGCAACGGCCGCTGCCCCGACCGCGTGATCAACGGGGCGCGCCGTCAGCGCCGATTGCGCAATACCTGCTGGCGGATATGCCAGTCACGCAAGGCAACCCAGGCCGCCGCCTGCCGCACCTGCGCAGCACTGACCGGATCCGGCGCTTCGCCCTGAACCTGCAGGTGGCGGGAATCACGCCAGCGGTGCAGGCGCGGCTTGTCCAAGGGGAACAACAGACCGCTGCGGGTATACAGGCGGTCGAACTGCGCCAGCGCCTCCCCACCGTTGGGTGCGGCCTGCCAGAGATTGCGTCCGGTCGCGAAGTAGCGCTGGCCCGGCAACGCCAGTTCCACCAGGGTGGGCAGCAGATCGGCATGGCCGGCCAAGGCCTGGGTATCCGGCACGCTGCCGGCCGGCGCAAAGGCCGGCGGCACGCGTAGCCAGGCGAACACCCGATCCACGTCCACCTGCTCGGCCGGCAGGTCATAACGGTAATGCGAACGCAGATTGTGGTCGCCCGCCATCGCCACGATGGTGCGTTCGCCCAGGGCTTGCTCGCGCAGCTGCTGCAAGAAAGCGCCGAGTTCATCGGCCTGGTACTGATAGGTAGCCAACATTTTCCGCAGCTCGCCCGTATCGGCCAGCGCGCGTGGCCCCAATGCGGCCGGATCCAGCGGGTATTCCCGACGGGGGGTATCCAGGACGTGCGGGGGATGGTTGCTGGTCGTCAGCAGCACCATGAACAAGCGCTCGCCACGGGCATCGGCCTCGCTCAACAAGGTCTGCGCAAAGCGGAACAGCCAAGCGTCATACAGGCCCCATTCGGTACCGCTCGCCTGCGCAAAACGCGCCTTGATGTCGCGCGCGTCGTACACCCGGTCAAAGCCCTGGTTGGGAAGCGCGGTGCCGAGCTCACGCCAATCACTGCCGCCGCCGTAGATGAACACGGTGCGGTAACCCGCGCGCTTGAACGGCAATGCCGCCGAGGTATCGAACGCCAGCCGGGCATTGCTGCCCAGCGCCAGCGGGGTGATCGGCGTGCCCAGTATCAGGTTCTCCAGTTCCGGATGGGTGCCGTTCTGGCCCGCAATGAAATTGTCGAAGCGCTGGCCGGTGGGCAACTCGGCACGCAGGCGGCCGAGCATGTCGTTGTCCTTGCTGTCGGTATACAGCAGGTCCTGGCCGAACGATTCGAGCAGACCCAGCACCACATGCGGTGACTGCGCCAGTCCGCGCGGTTGCCCGGGCGCAACCGGGAACAATGCCGCCTGCAGTGCCTGCGGATCCGCCGACGCCAGTCCCGCCACCTTGGCCGCCTCCCCAAGGTCGGCAAATCCAAGCCGCTTCACGCCTACCAGCGGATCGTTGCCGATGTCCGTCTCCTTGGCGCGCGTACGGGCCGCACGGTAAAGCGTCAGCGGTGCGTTCAGCACAAGCGCGTTGACGAAGGGGTCAGCCGATACCGTCACATCCCTTCGTATCAAGGGGAAGTTGCCGACACTGCCACGTGCCAGCAGGACCAGCAATACACATTGCAGCACCAGCAGCAGGGCGCGCGTCCACCGGCCAGAACCACGCGGCCAGCGCCGTGCCAGCCAGGTGCCGCTGCGTGGAATGGCCCAGTACAGCAGGCCAGCAACCGTCAGCAGGCCCACTACTCCGCGGATCACCGGGTAGTCGTCCCAGACCGTGCCCAGGATCGCCCCGGTGTCGTCCTCGAACATGCCGAATACGATGGGATCGAAGCGCGTCTTATAGAACGCGTAATAGAAGTGCTCACATAGCGAGAGCAGCACGAACAGCAGCAGCACCGCCAACAACAGGTGCTGGGCCAGGCGTACCGCCGCTTCCCGTCGCCCGGCCAGCCAGACCGGAACCGTCAGCAGCCCGACCAGCGCGGCACCGACCGCGCCTGCCACCATGTCATAGCGCATTCCACGGGTCATGGCCGGCCACAGCAGGGCCAGGCCACGCTCACTGCCTGCGTAGTCCCACCACATGAACAGGCGGGCCAGGCCGCCCAGCACGACCATCCCCACCACCAGCATCCAGAGCTGGGGAAACAGCCGCACAACACGTTCTGAAGGGACAACGTTGGAAGGTATTACAGGCATGGAGTTTCCACGGCAGTCAGTCCGTTGCGCGGCGGGGCGGCGCATTGTAAAGACGCTGTAACCCTTTTGGGATGTGTCCAGTGGCGGTTGTGGGGGGCGAAGGATTGAGGCCAGCCGCATTGCCAGTCAGAATGGGCTATTCCATACGCAAGCGTATCCACCATGACGCCAGCCAACGACACCGCCTATCCGCACCTGTTTGCCCCGCTGGACCTGGGTTTCACCCTGCTGCGCAACCGCATCCTGATGGGCTCGATGCATACCGGGCTGGAAGACCACGCGCGCGACTTCCCCAAGCTGGCGGCGTACTTTGGCGAGCGCGCGGCCGGCGGCGCGGCATTGCTGGTGACCGGCGGCTTCGCCCCCAACGTGGTCGGCTGGCTGACCCCGTTCGGCAGCAAGCTGTCCTGGCCTTGGGAAGTCAGCCGCCACCGCCAGGTGACCGCAGCGGTGCACGGCCATGGCGCGAAGATCTGCCTGCAGTTGCTGCATGCCGGCCGCTACGGCTACCACCCGCTGCAGGTGGCACCGTCCAAACGCAAGGCGCCAATCAACCCGTTCACCCCGCGCGCACTGTCGGCCGGTGGCGTCGAGCGCCATATAAGTGATTACGCCCGCGCCGCCCGCTACGCCCGTGATGCCGGCTACGACGGCGTCGAGGTGATGGGCTCGGAAGGCTATCTGATCAATGAGTTCATCGCCCCGCGTACCAACGCCCGCAGCGATGCCTGGGGCGGTGACGCAGCCAGGCGCATGCGCTTTGCGGTGGAGATCGTGCGCCGCATCCGTGAGGCCTGCGGGCCGGACTTCATCATCATCTACCGGCTGTCGCTGGTGGACCTGGTCGAGGATGGCAGCAACTGGCAGGAGATCGTGCAGCAGGCCAAGGCCATCGAAGCAGCCGGCGCCACCTTGATCAACTCCGGCATCGGCTGGCATGAGGCGCGCATCCCCACCATTGCCACCTCGGTGCCGCGCGCCGCTTTCGCCGGTGTCACCGCCAAGCTGAAGCCGCACGTTGGCATCCCGCTGATCGCCACCAACCGCATCAACATGCCGGACGTGGCCGAGGGCATCCTGGCCGGCGGTGGTGCCGACATGGTGTCACTGGCGCGGCCACTATTGGCTGACCCGCAATGGCCGGCCAAGGCCAAGGCCGGCAAGCCCGAGGCGATCAACACCTGCATCGCCTGCAACCAGGCCTGCCTGGACCATGTATTCCAGCAGAAGCGCGCCAGCTGCCTGGTCAACCCGCGCGCCGCGCATGAAACCGAGCTGGTCTACCTGCCGACCAGCGCGCCCAAGCGCGTTGCCGTGGTCGGCGCCGGCCCGGCCGGGCTGGCCTGCGCCACCGTCGCCGCCAGCCGCGGCCACAAGGTGACCCTGTTTGATGCGGCCGACGAGATCGGCGGCCAGTTCAATGTGGCCAAACGCATCCCCGGCAAGGAGGAGTTCCATGAAACCCTGCGCTACTTCCGCCATCAGCTGGCCGAGACCGGAGTCGATGTCCGCTTGAACACCCGCGCCGATGCCGACGCACTCAACGGTTTCGACGAAGTGGTGATCGCCACCGGCATCAGTCCGCGCAAGGTCGATTTCCCGGGTGCCGACCACCCAATGGTCGTCAGCTATCTGGATCTGCTGCTGGGCCGGATCAAGGCCGCCGACAAGGTGGCCATCATCGGTGCCGGCGGCATCGGCTTCGATGTCGGTGAGTTCCTTGTGCATGAAGGCCCGTCACCGGCCCTGGACCCGGCCCGCTGGATGGCCGAATGGGGTGTGGACGCCAGCTTCGAGAGCCGCGGCGCACTGGCCAGGCCACAGCCCGAGGCCCCGGCCCGGAAGGCCTGGCTGCTGCAGCGCAGCCCCGGCAAGCCCGGCGCCAAGCTGGGCAAGACCACCGGCTGGATCCACCGCGCCACACTCAAGGCCAAGGGCGTGAAAATGCTCGGCGGCGTCGAGTACCTGGGCGTGGACGATCGCGGCCTGCGCATCCGCGTGGATGGCCAGGAGCAGCTGCTGGACGTCGGCACCGTGGTGATCTGCGCCGGTCAGGAACCGCGCCGCGAGCTGGCCGACGCCCTGCAGGCCACCGGCCGCAGCGTCCATGTCATCGGTGGCGCGGATGTCGCTGCAGAACTCGACGCCAAGCGGGCAATCGACCAGGGCAGTCGCCTCGCCGCAGCACTTTGAGACAACCCCCCGTCCGATTTTGGACAGCACCGTCGTAGCCCGGGTAAGCGCACGCGCACCCGGGACGATTCGCTCAACGCCCTCATCGATATCAACGCCCCCAATCACGGAAGCACAGCGCTTCCCCGGCGACGCGTTCGATGCAGCAGTCGCCTAGAAATGGGGTAGAACTCTCACTTATTTCGGCGTTGAGCAGCGGATCGACGTGACCCCGATTCACCCCGCCGCTGTGCCCGCATAAACCTGAATACGTGTACCCTCGGCGAAAACAGCCCCTCCAACAAACCTGAATGTCAACAAAGACCGTTCAGGATGAGTTTTGGATTGCCCCCCTACCTTGCGCCAACTTCCGCTCACCCACCAGTTCCGGTGAGCAGGCGCAGCCCTCCCCAATCTGATTGAGGGCTGCCCACGGGGCGGCCCCGATGCCACGGCCGCCTCCCCATAACGCCAAGTCGTCGCTGTCCAGCTCCCCATCGGGGGCAGGCAGGCTGCGGCCCATACGGAGCAAGGAGATTTATGAAACTGGCTTGGATTCTTTGGCTGTCGCAGATGTTGCCGCAGCCAGCAGCCGATTCGTTGTGCTTGAGCACCACCGTCTATCTGGAAGCCCGCGACCAGACCCTCCGCGGCCAGCAGGCCGTGGCCGAAGTCGCCCTGCGGCGGCTGGACAGCGGTCTGTGGGGTGACTCGATGTGCCAGGTGGTGACTGCACGCAAGCAGTTCGCCCCGACCCTGGTCGCCCCCGGCACCCAGCTGCGCAACAACGATGCCTGGGCCGAGGCCGTGGACGTGGCCTTTGCCGCCGAGCGCAACTGGGCCCTGCCCAATGGCCAGCGCAAGGAGATCGTGCCCGGTGCCAGCCACTTCGCCGCGCATGCGATTGCCAGCCCAAGCTGGCGCAATGCCTACCAGGTCGCCACCATCGGCGGACATACCTTCTATAAGGTGCAGTCGTTGAAGCCGCGCGCTTCCTGAGCCGACTGAACGTCTGGCGCACTGTCTGTGCCAGGCATGGACACACTGCGTTACGCGCTTGTGGCCATAATGCCCGGGTCTTTCCCCTCCCGAGGTAGCCCTGATGAAGCTCTATACCAAGCCCGGCGCCTGCTCGCTGGCCGACCATATCGCACTGATCTGGTCCGGCCTGCCGTTCGAGCTGCAGATCGTGGACTACGCCACGATGAAGTCGCCCGAGTACCTGAAGATGAACCCGGCCGGCGCCGTGCCGATGCTGGAAGACGGCGGCTGGATCCTGACCCAGAACGCGGCCATCCTGCATTACATCTGCGACAAGGCCCCGGACGCTGGTCTGGAAGGTGGCAGCGACCCGCGTACACGCGCCGAGGTCAACCGCTGGCTGTCCTTCGTCAACGCCGACCTGCACCCGACCTACTACCCGATCTTCGGCTCGACCAAGTACCTGGAAGACGAGGCGGTCATCGCCCGTACCCAGGAAAACTCGCGGCAGAAACTGACGGCCCTGTACCAGCGCATCAATGACCGTCTGGCCGAGGTCGAATGGCTGGGCGGCACGCCGCGCGCGTCGATTGCCGATGCCTACACCTATGTGACCCTGCGCTGGGCACGTGGGCTGAAGATCGACCTTGCCGGCATGGACGCACTGGACCGCTTCGAGCAGCGCATGCAGGCCGATCCGGCCGTGCAGGCCGCGCTCAAGGCTGAAGGCCTGAGCTGATCCAAGGCATAAGCACTGAACATACACGGGCCGCCGGTTGCATGACCGGCGGCCCGTTGCGTTGGTGGCTTTCCCCCCGCTGCTATCGCGCCGACAAGCGCATCACCAGCCGCGGCCGTTCGCGGTACAGCGCCGGATACTGCTGCTTCAACGCGGCGACCTTGGGCAGATCATTGATGCGGATGTAGGCCGACTCCGGATGCAGGGTCAGGTAGTTCTGGTGATAGTCCTCGGCCGCATGAAACACCTTGCCACCGTCGACCTGGGTGACCAGTGGTGCGACGAACACCTTGCTGCGCTGCAGTTGCGCGATGTAAGCGCGCGCCGCATCACGCTGCGCGGCATCATCGGCATAGATGGCCGAACGGTACTGGCTGCCATGGTCCGGCCCCTGCCGGTTGAGCTGGGTCGGGTCGTGCACCACCGAGAAGAACACCTGCAGCAGCTGTCCGTAGCTGACCTGCGAGGGGTCGTAGCTGACCTGCACGGCTTCGGCATGGCCGCTGCCGCCACTGCTCACCCGCGTATACGTGGCATCGGCAGCGCTGCCACCGATGTAACCGGACACCGCGTTGTCCACGCCGGTGATGTGCTGGAACACGCCCTGCACACCCCAGAAGCAGCCGCCGGCAAACACCACCTTTGCCTGTTTGACGCCGGCTTGCTGCAGGTCAGCTGCGCCAGTCGGTGCAGGCAGCCTGATCGACACCGGCGCTACCGGCGCGGCCTGCACCGAACGATCCATGCTGAACACCGCAGCCAGCAGCAATCCGGCAACCATCGCCGCGATGCCGCCGGCGACCAGCTTGTCCGTGGCGATTCTCATCACGTGTCTCCTCGCTTCAACCGAAAGTGAAGGCATAGGCGCGCACGCCCGGATCGAGGAACTCGATCTCGAATGTGCGTTCGCGCACGTCGCCGTTCTGGCGGATCAATTGGTACAGGCGGTTCTGGTCCACCATGCCCTCGCCCTGCGCGGATACGTCGCTGCCAGCCGCCGCGTCCGGCGCCTGACCATCAATACGCACGCGGAAGCGCACCGGCCGCGCCGGGTCCTGCGGCGCCAGCACCAGATGCAGGTCACGCGCATGGAAGCGGAACGCAATACGCCCGCCCGCCTGTTCCAGCTGTGCATCTTCCTCGCCGATGCGCCACTGCCCGCCCAGCGCCCATTGATTGAGCTGCAACTGCATCGGCACGGTGTACGCGGCGACCTGCCCGGCGTGCATGCCGCCCGGCGAGGCGAAGTGCTCGGCGCGGCCATGGCCGATGTAGGTTTCCGGCGACTTCAAACTGCTCATGTCCGCCTGCCGCTCGACGCCATTAGCGGCCATGCGCATCGCCGGTGCCGTGTCACCCGGCAAGCTGTTGCCGGCTTCGCGCAGCAGCTGACGGATGATCTGTTCGGACTGCGCGTAGTTGCCCTCGCCGAAATGATGGGCGCGGATGCGTCCCTGCGCATCGATGAAATAATGCGCCGGCCAGTACTGGTTGTTGAAGCCCCGCCAGATCGCGAAATCATTGTCGATGGCGACCGGGTAAGTGACCTTCAGGTCCGTCACCGCGCGCTGCACATTGCGCAGATCGCGTTCAAAGGCGAACTCCGGCGCATGCACGCCGATCACCACCAGCCCATGATCCTTGTAGCGCTCGGCCCAGTCGCGCACATAGGGCATGGCACGCAGGCAGTTGATGCAGGAATAGGTCCAGAAATCGACGAGCACCACCTTGCCGCGCAACTGCTGCGCATCCAGCGGCGGGCTGTTCAACCAGCCGGTGGCACCCGCCAGCGACGGCAGCTCGCCTTCCACCGGCAGGCTGGCATCGCCCTTGGCGTCGCCCGCCATCATCATCATCGCCGGGCCTGCAGCGGGTCGTTGCGCAGGCAGCGCATCCAGCAACTGCTGCTCCAGCCTGGCCGTGCTGACCGTGGACAGCCGCGTCAGCAGGCCGGTGTCCCAGCCCATCGCGATTGCCAGCACCGCCAGCAGCGCGGCAATGCCCAAACCACGACGAATCCATTCGCCCACCCCCAGCCGCTGCTTCAAGGCGGTGAATACGCGCCCGCCTATCCACACCGCCAGCGCCAGCGAAGTCGCTGCGCCCAGCGCATAGGCCAGCAGCAGGCCGGTCGTACCGACATTTGCCCCCTGCAGCGCCGCGCCAGTCAGGATCAGGCCAAGGATCGGCCCAGCGCAGGGTGCCCACAGCAGGCCGGTGGCAACACCGATCAGCAGCGAGCTCAGCACGCCGCCCTGCCCGGCATCGGCGGCTGCGCCCAGACGCGCGCCCAGACGCTGCAGCGGCGCCAGCAGCCGGTCTGCCAACGCCGGCCACAGCAGCGCGACGGCGAACAGTGCCATCACCACCAGCGCGATCCAGCGCCCGATCTGGTTGGCCTGCACCACCCACTGACTGCCTACCGCCGCCAGGCTGGCGACCACCGCGAACATCAACGCCATGCCGACCAGCAGTGGCAACCCACTACGCAGGAACGGACGGTCCGCACGCGCGAACACAAACGGCAGCACCGGCAGGATGCAGGGGCTGAGCAGGGTGAGTACACCGCCGAGATAGGCCAGTACCAACAGGAGCATGGAAACGTCCTTCTTGAATGAGGGAAGCGGCGCTCAGGCCGCGACGAATTGCAGGGCCACGCCGTTCATGCAGTAGCGCAGGCCGGTCGGACGCGGGCCGTCTTCGAAGACATGGCCCAGATGGCCACCACAGCGCCGGCAATGCACCGCCACCCGGGTCATGCCATAGGAGGTATCGCGGTCCTCGCCTACCGCGCCATGCAGCGGTGCCCAGAAACTGGGCCAGCCGGTACCGCTGTCGAACTTGGTGGCCGAGGAGAACAGCGGCAGCGCGCAGCCCGCACAGTTGAAGGTGCCACGCCGGTGCTCGTTGTTGAGCGGGCTGCTGAAGGCCCGCTCGGTGCCCTGCTGGCGCAGCACCGCGTATTGCGCGGGGGTAAGCTGCTGGCGCCATTGGGCGTCGCTGCGCATCACCTCGAACACGGCACCGCGCGCGGGTGCTGCCGGTGCCGGACCGTTGCAGGCAGTCAGGCCCAGCACGCCAGCAGCGGCGGCCATGCCACCGATACCGAGCAGCTTGCGACGGGTGAGCGACATGGACGTTCTCCAGCCAGGGACGATGTGGCCATGCTGCGCCCGGGCAGGTCAAGGAATCCTCACGCAGAGTTAAATTCTTCGTGACACATCCGCGCGCCGGTCCAAGCACAATGCCAGTCATCCCCAACGACCGCAGGCGTCGATGAGCAGCAGCAAACGCATCCTGATCGTCGAAGACGATGTCCACATCGCCAACCTGCTGCGCATGCACCTGCGTGACGAAGGCTATGAGGTCACCCATGCGGCCAGCGGTGATGAAGGCGTGCGCCTGCTGGAAAGCGGGCAATGGGATGCGCTGGTGCTGGACCTTATGCTGCCTGGCGTGGACGGCCTGGAAATCTGCCGTCGCGCCCGTGCAATGACGCGCTACACGCCGATCATCATCACCAGCGCGCGCGCCAGCGAACTGCACCGCATCCTCGGTCTGGAACTGGGTGCCGACGACTACCTGGCCAAACCGTTCTCGATGCTGGAGCTGGTAGCGCGGGTAAAGGCCTTGTTGCGGCGGGTCGAAGCGATGGCGCAGAACGCACGCATCGATGCTGGCGCGATCGAAGTTGCCGGCCTGCGCATCGACCCGGTCGCACGCACCGCGTTGGTTGAAGGACGCCCGCTGGAACTCACCCCGCGCGAATTCGACCTGCTGTATTTCTTCGCCCGTCATCCCGACCAGGTGTACTCGCGGATGGAGCTGCTCAACCAGGTCTGGGGCCACCAGCATGATGGCTACGAACACACCGTCAACACCCACATCAATCGGCTACGCAACAAGATCGAACACGACCCGGCGGCGCCCAAGCGCATTCTCACGGTGTGGGGACGTGGCTACAAACTGGCGAGCGACGACGGGAGCACGACATGAACCGGCTGACGCTTTCGCAGCGCCTGACGCTGGTGTTCTGCGCGTTGCTGTTGATCTGCTGCGGCGCGCTGGCCTGGATACAGATGCGCAGCAACCGCATGCACGAGCAGGAAACCGTGCAGCGCCTGTCACGCGGTCTGGCCGAGCACATCGCCCGCAGCGGCGAGCTGATGGATGCACGCGGCATCCGCGACGGCGAAGTACGCGCGCTGTTCGGCAAGCTGATGTCGGTCAATCCCAGCGTCGAGGTCTATCTGCTGGATGACGAAGGCCGCATCCTCGGCCATGACGCGCCGGAAGGCCACCTCAAGCGGGACCGCGTCGACCTGGCACCGGTGCAGGCACTGCTCAACGGCGGAAAACTGCCGATCTTCGGCGACGACCCGCGCAGCAGCAGCGGCCGCAAGGTATTCAACGCCGCCCCGCTGTGGGTACAGGGCCGCCAGGTCGGCTACATCTATGTGGTGCTGGTCGGCGAGCAACGTGAAGCACTGGCTGCTGACATCGCTGCCAATAGCAATCTGCGCACCACGCTATGGTCGCTGGCGATCGTCGCGGTGATCGGGCTGCTGGCCGGGGTGATCGCGTTTCGCTGGGTGACCCGGCCACTACGCCAGCTTACCCGTCGCATCCAATCCTTCGACGTGGACAGCGCCGACCCGCGCCTGCCCTCGCCGCCAACGCCACTGCGTGCCGGGGAGCGCGACGAGCTGAGCATCCTGCAGCACAGCTTTGCCCATCTCAGCCAGCGTGTCAGCGAGCAATGGCAGCAGCTGCGGCAGCAGGACCTGCAGCGTCGCGAACTGGTCGCCAACCTGTCGCATGACCTGCGCACGCCGCTGTCGTCATTGCATGGCTATCTGGAAACCCTCGCGCTCAAGGACGCCAGCCTCAGCGCCGATGAGCGCCAACGCTACCTGGCCATCGCCCTGTCGCAGAGCCACAAGGTTGGTCGGCTTGCACAGGCCTTGTTCGAACTTGCACGACTGGAACACGGCGGTGTGGTGCTGGAGCTGCAGGCGTTCTCGCTGCCGGATCTGGTCCAGGACGTCTTCCAGAAATTCGAACTGGCCGCGCAGTCACGCCAGCAGCAACTCGATGCGGTGATTCCCGTTGGCCTGCCACCGGTGGAAGCCGACCTCGGCCTGATCGAGCGGGTGCTGACCAACCTGCTGGACAACGCGATCCGGCATACACCGGCTGGCGGCCGCATCACGGTGGCGTTGCGCGCGCTCGATGGCGATGTGCAGGTCAGCGTGTCCGATACCGGCCCAGGCATTCCCGCAGCACGCCGCGATCAATTGTTCAGCACGCTACCGGCGCTGGGCAGCCAGCGACCGGACAGTGGTGGCCTGGGCTTGTTGATCGTGCACCGCATCCTGCAGCTGCACCATCGTCAGATCCGTCTGCTCGACAGCGACGATGGCGCGGTATTCGCGTTTGGCTTGCCCACGGCACGCCCGCGCTGACGCGGCAGCACAATGCCTGCCGCAAAGGTCGCGGGATTATCCGATCTCGCGGATCGGATTCCCTTGCCCGTCTCGCAGCAACGTCGGCCGTACCTCGATCTGCAGCTGGCCCGTGGCTAGCGGATAGAGCCCGCGCTCGGCGCGCACGCTATCCAGCATCGCCTGCAGGCTGGCATCGGAGAGCACACAGCGCGCACTGTCATCGTCGCTCTGCATGTCGTCGCTCAGTCCAGGTTCGAACCGCCACTGGCGGTCCTTGCCAAGCAGCACCAGGGCCTTGTCGTGATGCAGCCGCAGCGGCAGCAGTTCCAGCACGCTGGGCACCTGCCCTGCACCCAGCACCAGGGTGGTGACTGCACCTTCAACCGACCAGTCCAGTGTTTCCACAAACAACATGCCGGTACTGGAGCCTTCGCGCTGGCTGCCTACGTCCAGCTGCGCGGCAATGGCGGGATCGCGCAGCAATGAATCGCGCTCCAGCTCGGTGATCCACAGCGGCATCGCCGGCTCCAGCACGGCCAGTACGCCGAGCGTGGACCAGCGTCTGATCGCTGCCATCTCGTCGTCGGTCACCCCTACCAGCTGCAGGAAATTGAGGCGGCCATTGGCGGTATTGATGGCCGGCAACTGCGGGTCGGCGACAAAGGCCAGGTGCCGCAGCCGGGTATCAGTATCCAGCGCGATCGGGCCATTGGCGTCGAGATGGTGCCCCGCCTCGAACACGTTGCCGCTGTTGAAGACGTAGCGCGCAAGGTTCTGCATCAGGTTCATCGGCCACGCCGGCGGCTCGCCGCTTTTGCCGTCGCCTGCCTGTGCAGCAAGCCGGAACGTCAGCTCGAAACCGAAGCCGCTCTCCTGTGGGTCATCGCTCTGCTTGTCGTACAGCTCGGAAAATCCGTAGCTGACGTAGTGCCAATGTGGACGCGGCGACTCGCTCCAATAGACGCTGATGCCGTCCAACGGATCGTTGCCGCCCAGCGTATGCGACAGCAGCGTGCCGAAATGTCGCGGCTCCTGCTCCGGGTACAGCACCGCCATTGCGGCGTTGATCGCGTCCCAACCCGCAGTGCTGATATCGCCGCTGCTTTCCTGCGCCATGCATGGCACTCCCATGGTGAACTGGACTCCATGATAGTGCCATGCACGGCCACAGCCGCTTGCTGCCCCAGGCCGTCACGGTGATACGGCGGCGTGCAGCGACGCCGCCGTCTTCAACCCACAACCAGTGCGCGCGTTTCTTCCAACCAGCGGCTGGCAAATGCCGGGCTCTTGGCCTTGCCCAGCGCGGTGGCCAGTTCCGGCCACAGCTGTTCCAGACTGACTGCCGTCTTGCTGCGGTCTATCTTCAACTGGATCAGATAGCCCTTCAGGCCCAGGTGTTTGCGCACCGATTCGGCCATCCAGTCACGCAGCTGCTGGTAGCGCAGCGGGTCATCGCCCAACTGCGTGGTCATCGGCAACGTCGGTGCCTTGTCAGCGCTGCCGGCAATCGCTTCGATCAGCTGCTGGGCAGCCAGTTGCAGCAACACATCGTCCGGCGCGCGCAGGCCCTGCGCCATCTGCAGCAATTCACGTTCATCGCGCTGGCCGTCCACCAGCAGCAGCACCGAACGCAAGGCCGGTGCCAGCCTCAGTCCACGGTTCTCGATCTCCAGGCGGCCAGCGGCCGTCTTGGCATAGATGAATGCCATTCCCCCCTCCCTCTTTTGTGCATCGCAATACGGTACGCGCGCATCGTTCGGGAGCCCCCGCTCCCGAACCCGCAGCAATCTCTGCCTGCGTACCGCCCCCTTTGCGAGCACCGCCACACCCCGGCCCGGTGGCCTGGTTGCGCGCTATTTCCCCAGCGCGCGGCGGATTTCCTCCAGGGCGCCCGGGTCGTCGAGTGTCGACAGGTCGCCCGGGTCGCGCTGCTCCGCCAATGCCTGCAGTGAACGCCTCAGCAGCTTACCCGAACGGGTCTTGGGAAGCGCGCTGACGATATGTACCTGCGCCGGGCGTGCCACGGCGCCCAGCGAGCCTGTGACCTGCTGCACCATCTCCGCCGCCAGATGCTCGGCAACATCGTTCGGCTGGGCGTGCTTCAAGGTCACGAAAACCAGCGGCACCTGCCCTTTCAGCTCATCGTGCACACCAATCACCGCCGCCTCGGCAACCCGCGGATGGGCGGAGATGGCCTCCTCGATCTCGCGCGTTCCCAGGCGGTGCCCGGCCACATTGATCACGTCATCGGTGCGGCCGAGGATGAAGGTATAGCCGTCGTCATCGCGGATGGCCCAGTCCAGCGAGCTGTACAGCAGCTCCTTGAAGTGGCTGAAATAGCTTTTCAGGAAGCGTTCGTCATCGTTCCAGACCGTGCTCATGCAGCCCGGCGGCAATGGTGGCTGGATCACCAGCACGCCCTTCTGCCCGGCCGGCACCTCGACGCCGGTCTGCTCGTCGATCACCTTCATCCTGTAACCAAGATTCGGAAATCCTGGCGAGCCGAACTTCACCGGCTTCATCTCCAACCCCGGCAACAAGGTCAGTGCCGGCCAGCCGGTTTCGGTCTGCCAGTAGTTGTCGATGACCGGTTTGTGCAACGCCCCGGTGATCCACTTCGCAGTCGGCTCGTCCAACGGCTCGCCGGCCAGGAACAGGTACTTCAGCTCGGACAGGTCGTGCCGATCGATGAAGTCCACGTCATGCTTCTTCAGCACCCGGATCGCGGTGGGCGAGGAAAACATCGTGCGCACGCCGTATTGCTCGCACAACGCCCACCAGATACCGGCATCGGGATTGATCGGCAGCCCTTCGTACAGCAGCGAGGTGCAGCCACCGATCAACGGACCATAGACGTTATAGGAATGGCCCACCGCCCAGCCGACATCGGAGGTGGAGAACATCACCTGCCCCGGCGCGCAGTCGAACACGGTGCGCATCGACTGCGCCATCGCCACCGCATAGCCACCCACATCGCGCTGCACGCCCTTGGGTTTGCCGGTGGTGCCGGAGGTATACAGCAGGTAGCTAGGCTCATTGGACTCCAGCCATCGCACCGGCACCTCGACATCACCGACCTGCGCACGCAGCTGTGCGTAGTCTTCGTCGCGGCCGGCGATGCGCGGCTCGGCTGCATCCAGACCGCGCGAGACGATCAATACCTTGGGTGGCGGCGTAGTGGCTTCAGCGCAGGCAGCATCGACCATCGCCTTGTACGGAATGACCTTGCCACCGCGCATGCCAGCATCGGCCGCGATCAGCAGTTTGGGCTTTGCGTCATCGATGCGCAGCGCCAGGTTGTGCGCGGCAAAGCCGCCGAACACGACGGAGTGCACCGCACCGATGCGCGCGCAGGCCAGCATCGCGAACACCGCCTCGGCCATGTTCGGCATGTAGATGACGACGCGATCACCGCGGCCGACATCGAGCTTGAGCAGCACCGCGGCGAAGGCATTCACTTCGCGATACAGATCGCGGTAAGTCAGTTCGCGGGTGACGTTGGTTTCGGTGGAGATGGCCACCAGCGCCAACTGCTCGGCGCGCTCGGCCAGATGCCGATCTACCGCGTTGTAGCAGAGGTTGGTTTCGCCACCGACGAACCAGCGCCGGAATGGTGGATTGGAGTAGTCCAGGATCCGCTGCGGCGGACGATGCCAGTGGATCGCCTTGGCTTCTTCAGCCCAGAACGCTTCTGGTTCTTCAATGGAACGGCGGTAGATCTGCTCGTACTGCACGACACCCTCCGGCAACTCCCTGACTGTGTGCCGAGCATAGTCCGGAGGATGGGGAGGACTCCTTGCGACGATGGTCTTAAGACCAAAGGCTCGGGGGCGGAAATTTCGGGACTATGGGCCTTGGGCGACGAGCCAAAAGCTAAAAGCTAAAAGCTTGCCCTCACCCCAACCCCTCTCCCGCTAGCGGGAGAGGGGCTAGTGCACTGGCAGCCTACGCATTACTAGCCCCTCTCCCGTCTACGGGAGAGGGGTTGGGGCGAGGGGAAGCTTCCAGCAAGAACAGCCTCCGCCTTAGAAAGGACACTCAGAAACAAACTCCAAAGGCACACCACTCAGCGGATGCACAAACCCCAGCCGTCGCGCATGCAGGCAAACCCGCGACGCGGGCTGCGCGTCATACATCACGTCACCCGCGATCGGATGACCAATGCTTGCCAGATGCAAGCGCAGCTGATGGCTGCGCCCGGTCACCGGCTCCAGCTCGACCCGCGTGGTCTGCGCAGCGACATCGCGCGCCAGCACCCGCCAACGCGTCAGCGACGGTTTGCCCAGTTCAAAGCTCACCATCTGCTTTGGCCGGTTCGGCCAATCACAGATCAGCGGCAGATCAATCTCGCCGGATTCACCCTCGACCAATCCCTGCACCAGCGCTTCATAGCGCTTGCTGACCTGGCGCTGCTCAAACTGCTTGGACAAGGCAATCTGCATCGCCTTGCCCCGCGCATACAACATCAGCCCCGAGGTCACCTGATCCAGTCGATGCACGGTCAACGCATCGGGATAGTCACGCTGCAAACGCGATACGACGCAATCCTGGTTCTCCGGCAAGCGCCCGGGCACGGACAGCACCCCGGCCGGCTTCTCCGCCACCAGCAGCGCCTCGTCGATGTAGTGCAACGCGATCTTGTCAGTCATATCCAAGAGAAAAATGTAGTGCCGAGCCATGCTCGGCAGAGGCCTTACCGATAGACCGTCAATCCGGCAAAAAGCTTACCCCTCCCCAGCCCTCCCCTTCGCTGCGCGAAAGGGAGGGAGCGTAGTGCCGAGCCATGCTCGGCAGAGGCCTTACCGATAGACCGTCAATCCGGCAAAAAGCTTACCCTCCCCAGCCCTCCCCTTCGCTGCGCGAAAGGGAGGGAGCGTAGTGCCGAGCCATGCTCGGCAGAGGCCTTACCGATAGACCGTCAATCCGGCAAAAAGCTTACCCCTCCCCAGCCCTCCCCTTCGCTGCGCGAAAGGGAGGGAGCGTAGT
>NZ_JBXFWM010000075.1:0-21766 GCF_056856655.1 Stenotrophomonas sp. STEN033 | reverse complement strand
GCTCGGCAGGGGGCGTTACCAGTAAAGCCTCTGCCGAGCATGGCTCGGCACTACATTGGGCATCATCGGTAAAGCCCCTGCCGAGCATGGCTCGGCACTACAGCAAACCTGCTGCGCTCCCTTCTCCGTCCATACCTGCGAAAATGGCCGGATGTCCGACGCACCCACTACCGCGCTGCTCGCGGTCAATCTAGGCACGCCCGAGACACCGACCGCTCCTGCGGTGCGGCGCTATCTGGCCGAATTCCTCAGCGACCCCCGCGTGGTGTCCATCCCCGCCCTGCTATGGAAACCGCTGCTGCACGGGCTGATCCTGCCCCTGCGCAGCGGCCGTTCGGCGCAGAAGTACGCCCAGGTCTGGTTGCCCGAAGGCTCGCCGCTGGCGGTCTATACCCGCCGCCTGGCCGAGGCCATGCAAGGCCAGCTGCCGCAGTGGCGGGTGCGCGAGGCCATGCGCTACGGCGAGCCGGCCCTGCTGCCCGCGCTGGATGCATTGGCCGCCGAAGGCGTGCAGCGGATCGTGGTGCTGCCGCTGTATCCGCAATACTCCACCACCACCACCGCCTCCATCGAGGACCGTGTCCAGCAATGGCAGGCACGCAATCCGAAGGTGACGGTGCAGACCATCCGCGACTACGCCGACGACCCGGCCTGGGTCGCGGCGGTCGCCGCCTCCATTGCCGATTACTGGGCCGAACACGGCCGCGGCGGCAAGCTGATGTTCTCCTTCCATGGCATCCCGCAACGCTTGGCCGACGCTGGCGATCCCTACCCGCAGCGCTGCGAGGCCAGCGCCAAGGCCATTGCCACGGCGCTCGGCCTGACCCGCGATGACTGGGAGCTGGCCTATCAATCGCGTTTTGGCCGCGAGCGCTGGCTACAGCCCTACGCCGAGCCACGGCTATGGGAACTGGCCGAAGGCGGCATCAAGACCCTGGACGTGGTCTGCCCGGGTTTTGCCACCGATTGCCTGGAAACCCTGGAAGAAGTGCAGATGGGCTTCACCGAAACCCTGGCCGAACGTGGCGCGCGCATGCGCTACATTCCCTGCCTCAATGACAGCAGCGCCCATGCCGCTGCGTTGGCCGCGCTGGCGGCGGCGCAGCCGGCATGAACGCAACGCCTTTTGAACTGCAGCTCGATGGCATCCGCGTCGCCGGCCTGCGCGCCGGCAACCCGGATGGCCTGAAAGTGCTGGCCCTGCACGGCTGGCTCGACAATGCAGCCAGCTTCCTGCCGTTGGCCGCGCAACTGCCCACGCTCGACCTGGTGATGGTCGACCTGCCCGGCCATGGCTATAGCGACCATCTGCCGCTGACCACGCCCTACACCACCCCGCACGCGATCGTGCAGACCCTGGCCATTGCCGATGCACTGGGCTGGGAGCGCTTTGTATTGCTGGGCCATTCGATGGGTGCGGCCATTGCCAGCCTGGTCGCTGCGGTGGCCGGTGAACGGGTGCAGGCACTGGTATCGATCGAGGCCCTGGGCGGCCTCACCGCCCCGGCCGGGGAAACCGTGCAGCGCCTGCGCACCTATGTGGAAGCGATGCTGAAGCTGGACGCCAAGCAGCTGCGGGTATTCCCCGACCTGAGCGCGCCGGTCCGCGCGCGGATGATGGTCAACCAGCTCAGCGAGGCCTCCGCACGCCTGCTGATTGAACGCGGGGTCAAAACCGTCGACGGCGGCTGGAGCTGGCGCAGCGATCCGCGGCTGATGCTGCCCACCGCCGTGCGCATGACCGAGGAACAGGTCTGCGATGTGGTTAGCGCCATCCTCTGCCCGGTGCAGGTGATCTACGCCACCCCGGCCCAGCCCTACTTCCCGGAACCGGAACGCAGCCAGCGCGCGGCGCTGCTGCCCGATGGCCGCCTGCACACCCTGCCCGGCCACCACCATGTGCACATGGATGACCCCGGGGCCGTCGCAGCGATCATCCGAGACTTCATCGCTGCATTGCCCGACGCCAGCTGAATAAGACACCCGGTGTGTACGCCACCGGGTTCAGTAGTGCGTACGGCAGCCGATAACCCCGGCATTGCCGTAATCGAGAAGAAGTCCCGCAGCCTCGCAACGGGTGCTGCGCGTCCCACCATCGCATGCTCCCCCGCCACGCCCTCCGGCCCGGTGTCATCACCGGCCTGATCCTGCTCGCCTGCTGGCTGGGTTGGACCACGACCAGCGTAGCCGCGCTCGGCCACCGCCCCGGCGGTGACGAAGCAGCGGTGACTGCGCTGGTGGATGGACTGCGCGCACAGGGGCAACTGCCTGCAACGGCCGCGCCGTTGGCAATCCGGCTGAACACGCCCGGTTGCGATTGCGTACAGGACGAGCAGGCCTGGCAACAGCTCAACACCGCGCTGCAGGCACACGGCGCGCGCACCCTCACCCTGACCACCACCGCCGCCTACGAGCTGCTGGTGCTGGCGACCGATGGCCACCCGCTCTATGCCGGTCCGCTGCGTCCGTCGGCACTGGCCTGTGGCCGCAGCGATGCAGCCCTGGCCAGCTGGCTGCCGGCCTTGCTCACCGAACGCAGCCCACCGCTCTTCCTTCCCTCCCGCTGTTCCTGTTGACCAGGAGTTCCCGATGTCCGCTCGCCCCCACGCCACGACGCCACCTCCCGACGCCTATTACACGCAGCTGGCCTGCGCGGCGGACCGACTGTTCCTGTACTTCGGCCTGATCCTCGGCCTGGCGTCGCTGGCGCTGGCGCTGTGGTCGGGGCAGTGGCTGCCGTTCTTCGCGATCAGCCTGCCTTCGCTGGCGCTGATGGCGGTACAGATCAAGCTGGCACCGGGCAGCCTGCTCAGCCGGGTCACCGTGGCCTTGGTGCTGATGGCGCTGGTCGCCGCCACCATCCAGCAGGCCAATGGCCTGGTGGAGATGCATTTCGGTGTCTTCGTGGTGATCGCGCTGCTGCTGTACTACCGCGACTGGATCCCGGTGGTGGTTGCTGCCGCCGCGATCAGCGTGCATCACCTGGCCTTCTATTGGCTGCAGACGCGTGGCCTGCCGGTGCGCGCCTTCGCTGCGGGCAGTGGCTTCGGCATCGTGTTGCTGCACGCATTGTACGTGGTGGTGGAAACCGCCTTCATCAGCGCGATGGCGGTGCAGCTGCGCCGCCAGGTACTGACCCTGGGCGCAGCGCCCGCGCGCCTGCGCGCGATGGTGGATGCCATCGCCAGTGGCGAAGACAGTGACGCCATCGGTGACGACCATCGGGTTGCACCCGGCAGCCTGGCCGACGGCGTGCTGCGGATGCGCCACCAGCTTGCCCAACGGCACCAGCAGGAAACCGCCCTGCACCACGAGAACACCCAGATCCGCGCCTCGCTGGACGCCTCCCGTACCGGCATGATGATTGCCGACAACGAGCACATCATCCGCTACGTGAACCGTTCCGTGGTGGCGCTGCTGCGCAACCAGCAGGAAACGCTGCGCAAGGCCTTCCCCGACTTCAACGTCGACACCTTGATCGGCAGCAGCATCCATCGCTTCCACGCCAATCCGGCGCGCATCCGCGGCATGCTCGACCAACTGCAGAAGCCCCACAACGGCCAGATCAGGATCGGTCCGGTACATTTCAGCCAGGTGGTGACGCCGGTGTTCAACGCTGACGGCAGCCGCAGCGGCTTCGCGGTGGAGTGGCATGACCGCACCCAGGAACTGCTGCTGGAGAACAGCGTGGCCGACATCGTCGCCGCCGCCTCGGCCGGTGCGCTCGACCAGCGCCTGCAGACCGTAGCCGAAACCGGCTTCATCCAGACCCTCACCACCGGCATCAACCAGCTGCTGGAGGTGGTCGCCACCACCACCGGTGAGCTGCGCGCGATGCTGTCCGCGTTGGCCGCTGGCGACCTGGACCATCGTGTGCGCGGTGACTACGCCGGCGATTTCGAGGCGATGAAGATCGACGCCAACCTGACCGCCGAACGCCTGACCGGGATCGTAGGCCAGATCAAACAGTGCTCGCTGGCGATCAACAGCGCCGCCCACGAACTGGCTGCAGGCAATGACGACCTGTCGCGCCGCACCGAGCAACAGGCCGCCAACCTGGAGGAAACCGCCGCCTCGATGGAGGAACTGACTTCGACCGTGCGCGAGAACGCGGCGTCGGCCCGCCACGCCAACCAGCTGGCAGTGGGTGCGGCCGATGTCGCCGCACGTGGCGGCGATGTGGTTGGCCAGGTGGTCGCGACGATGCAGGCGATCGAGCTGTCATCCAAGCGGATTGCCGAGATCATCGGCGTGATCGACGGCATCGCCTTCCAGACCAACATCCTGGCACTGAATGCCGCAGTGGAGGCCGCGCGTGCCGGCGAGCAGGGCCGCGGCTTCGCGGTGGTGGCGTCGGAAGTCCGCAGCCTGGCGCAGCGCTCGGCCACGGCCGCGCGCGAGATCAAGGAGCTGATCGTCGATTCGATGGGCAAGGTGGATGATGGTGCCGCGTTGGTGGCGCAGGCCGGCAGCACCATGAATGAGATCGTCGGTTCGGTACAGCAGGTCAGCGACATCGTCGCGCGGATTGCGGCAGCCTCGCAGGAACAGTCGGCCGGCATCGAGCAGGTCAATCACACCGTCGTGCAGATGGATGAGACCACCCAGCAGAATGCCGCCCTGGTGGAAGAAGCCAGCGCGGCCGCGCGTTCGATGGAAGCGCAGGCAGATGCCTTGGCGGAGGCGGTTTCGGTGTTCCGCTATTCGGCGGAGATTGAGGCTGAGATCGGAGTGATGCGGCGGGCGGGATGAGGTTGTTGCAGCTGGAAGGATTGCCTTTGTTTCTGCATTTTCTTTTGCTACGGCTGTTGCAGAGATAGAGATAGAGATAGAGATAGCAGTAGCAGTAGCAGTAGCAGTAAAAGCATCAGCAGGAGCGGGAGCAAAGGCACCCCTCCCTAGCCCTCCCCTTGCCTACGGCAAAGGGAGGGGACGGAGCATGCACTTGGCAGCTGCTTCGCCGCCGGCAGCGCCCGCCGTTCTCCCTCCCTTTGCCGCAGGCAAGGGGAGGGTTGGGGAGGGGTGCTTTTGGCTTTTGGCTTTTGGCTTTTGGCTTTTGGCTTTTGGCTTTTGGCTTTTGGCTTTTGGCTTTTGGCTAGTTCTTTAGCCCTTCTCCCGCTTGCGGGGTGAGAGGGGCAGCTTGCGAACCATTGGTTCGCTGCCCGTCGAACGCCCTTGCGCCAGCGCAAGGGCCGGGGCGTGGAGCGAGGGTTGGGGTGAGGGGACGCCTCTGATCTTGCCGGTAAGGCCCTTGCCGAGCATGGCTCGGCACTACAGTGGCCTGCTTTGGCCTCAGCCTTGCGTCCGCAGCAGCTGATGCAAGGTGCTCTTCAACCTGCGGCCTTCCTCGCGCAGGTAATCACGTTCATCCCGCCACGCAGGAAAACGCGCTTCCACTTCCGCCCAGAACGCCGGCGAGTGGTTGGCCTGCAGCAGATGACACAGCTCGTGCACCAATACGTATTCAAACGCCGATGGCCGCGCCAATACCAAGGCCAGATCCAGCGCCATCGAGCCATCCGGCGCCAGTGATCCCCATTGCGAGGACATCACCTTGGGCCGCAGCCGTGACGGCGCCCGCGCCAGGCCCGGCAGATAACGCGGCAGCCACTGGCCGACATCGGCACGCACCTGCACTTCGTAGAATTCGCGCAGCGCGCGCCGCAAGGCGGGCTCCCCTGCACGCGCCGGCAACTGGATCGTCACTCCATCGGCATCCGCCTCGATGCGGGTAAACCGCCCTTCCTGCCACTGCACCGGCAACAGCTCACCGCGCAACGGCAGCACACCGGACTCACGCAGGCGCAAGGCCGGTGCCAGCAAGCCATCGCCTCCCAGCCGCGCCAACTGCTGCTGCAGCCATTGCCGGTTGGCCTGCAGGAAACGCTCGCCGGAAACCAGGCTCGCCCGCAGCGGCAAGGTCAGCCGTGCACCGCGTTCGTCCACACTGAGCTTGAGCCGGCGTGCACGCGGATCACGCACGCGCAGCACTTCGATCTCGGCATCGTCCAGACGCAGGCGCACCGTGTCGCGCTGGATCACCGGCGCGGCGGGGGTCATCAGACGGCGAAGCAGACTAACCATGGTCCCAGCATAGTCCCTACCCGGTTACGAAACCGGGTAGGTCAGCAACGGGTTCAGCTATCAGCCTTGCTCAGCTTGAATGCCTGCTCCAACAACAGGAACAGTCGGCGGATTTCACCACTCTGCAGGGCGAAGCGGGCATCCAGTTCGGCGCGGCGGCCTTCCTCGTCGATGTGCTCGAGCTGGTCCAGCGCACCATCGAGGAACTTCAGCTTGCGCACGATCAGGTCGTCGCCGAGCACGAAGGACAAGTTGTCCTCGAACACCAGCGCCAGCTTGGTGACCTGCTTGCCGGCGTCCAGGTGCTTGTCGATCTCGTCGCAGCGCAGTTCCTGATGCTGGCACTTGACCACCGCGCCACCTTCGGCCGGGTCCTTCATCTCGCATTCTTCGCCCAGGCTCAGGCCTTCGGGCAGCGGTTCGCCGGCGATCCACGCGGTCAGGATGGCGCGCGGTGCGACTTCGGCGTTCAGCGGCATTGCCGGGAAGCTGCCGAGCATGCCGCGGATGTCACTCATCACGTTCTCGCCGGTCTTGCGGCTGGAACTGTCGACGGCGACATAACCGTGCTGCAGATCGAGGAAGGCGTCAGTACGCGAGCTCTTGACGAAGGCGCGCGGCAGCAGCTCATGCAACAGGTCGTCCTTCAGGCGCTTGCGCTCACGCCCACCGGGCTTGCGACCTTCCTTCTCTTCGATCTCTTCCAGCTTGCGCTGCAGCAGATCGTTGACCACCACGCTGGGCAGGATCTTGTCTTCACCGCCGACGGTCAGCCACAGCGCATCGCCGATGCGGTGCGAGAACTGGGTCTTTTCTTCACGACCAAACGGCGAGATGAAACCGCGCGAGGTCATTTCCAGCGCGCCTACCGGCTTGAGCACCACCTGCGGCAGCAGCGTGTCGACTTCGGAGAAATCAATGGAGGTAGGGAAACGGAACAGCGTGAGGTTCTTGAAAAACATGGATGTCCTATTTCGTATTCATGGTTCAGGGGCTTGCTTCTCGTCGCTGGAGAAGCTGCTCCGAAGAGCGGGCCCCCGTGGAGCCGGGGGCGGAAGAGGGTGATGCGCGGTGCCTGGTTTCAAACCACCGTAGCACTGCCTGCCCTCATCCCAGGCCTTCTCCCGGCGGGAGAAGGGCTGCTTGATCCTGCTGCTTGTCGCTGCCATCCAGCCACGCCTGCGCATCAGACTGCGGCGCGTCTTCACGGCGACCCAGCGCCATGAAGTCGAACAGCTTGGGGTCGGCCAGTTGCGAGGGGCGGATATCACCCAGCGCGCGCGAGATCTGTTCGATGCGGCCAGGCGTGTCCTTCTCCCACTGTTTCATCATCAGGCCGATCTGCTTGCGCTGCAGGTTTTCCTGACTGCCGCACAGATTGCACGGAATGATCGGGAACTGGCGGGTGTTGGCGTACTCGATGATGTCCGCTTCGCGCACATAGGCCAGCGGGCGGATCACCACATGCTTGCCGTCGTCGCTGCGCAGCTTCGGCGGCATGCCGGAAATCTTGGAATGGTGGAACAGGTTCATGAAGAAGGTAGCCACCATGTCATCGCGGTGGTGGCCCAGCGCGATCTTGGTGAAACCATTGGCTTCGGCATAGGTGTACAGCGAGCCACGGCGCATGCGCGAGCACAGCGAGCACATGGTCTTGCCTTCCGGAATCACCCGGCTGACCACCGAATACGTGTCCTGTTCGATGATGTGGTACGGCACGCCCACCGACGCCAGGTATTCCGGCAGCACATGCTCGGGGAAACCCGGCTGCTTCTGGTCCAGGTTCACCGCCACCAGCTCGAACGGCACCGGCGCCTTCTTCTGCAGCTGCAACAGGATGTCCAGCAAGGTATAGCTGTCCTTGCCGCCGGACAGGCAGACCATCACCTTGTCGCCGGCCTCGATCATGCCGAAGTCGGCAATGGCCTGGCCTACCTGGTGACGCAGGCGTTTGCCGAGTTTCTGGTGTTCACGTTCGGCCACGTGCGGATCACGGGCCCGCGGGGCGGGATTGGGCAGGGAAATGACAGCGCTCATCCCGGGCATTCTACCGGCTGGGACGCGCCTCCACAGCGTCGGCTGCAGCAGCGTTGCACAAAAGCGTAATACCGGCGTCACCACGCGATGACAGCATTTCTGACTCCCTGTTCAGTTGTTGACTCCATCGTGCTCCCTACCCGTCTTGCTTCTGCTGTCTGTCACGCGCTCCTGCTTTCCGCTCTGGCTCCGGCCGCCGCACTGGCCCAGGATGCCGCCACACCCGCACCCGCCGTGGCCAAGGACCTGGATACCGTCATCGTCACCGGCCGCAGCGGCACCGGTGTGCGGACCAAGGTGGAAACCAGCTATTCGGTAACCAATATCGAGGAAGAACAACTGCGCATGCAGGCGCCGACCAGCGTCACCGAGGCGCTGAAGTCGGTGCCCGGCTTCTGGGTGGAGGCCTCCGGCGGCGAAGCCAGCGGCAATATCCGCGCACGCGGCATCCCGGTCGACGGCTTCGGTTCGGTGACCCTGCTGGAAGATGGCATTCCGGTGGTGCACGACCCCGCGCTGGGCTATCTCAACGGCGACCAGGCCTTCCGCCTGGATGAAACCATCGAGCGTATCGAAGTGGTGCGTGGTGGTCCGGCATCGGTGATGTACTCCAACGCGCCGGCCGGTGCGATCAACTTCATCCCGCGCCAGGTCGGCGACGAAGCCAGCGGCGTGTTCAAGTACACCGTCGGCGACAGCGGCCTGAACCGCATGGACTTCGCCTATGGCAGCCCGTTGGCCAATGGCTGGAAGCTGCTGCTCGGCGGCTTCTACCGGGTCGAGGACGGCGTCCGCGATCCCGGCTTCAACGGCAACGAAGGCGGCCAGTTCCGCCTGAACCTGGCCAAGGAGTTCGAAGGCGGGCGCTTCAGCATCGATGCCAAGCACATGGACGACCGCGTCGCCCTGTACCTGGGCATCCCCATGTACACCAACGGCAAAGGCGACATCCGCGCAGTACCCGGCTTTGACGGCAATCACGGCACCCTGGCCGGTCCGGAGACGCGCCATCTGTCGATGAAGACCGCCGATGGCCGTGGCTGGGACTTCGACAACAGCGAAGGCACCCACGTCAAACGTGACCAGCTCACGCTGAAACTGGAAACCGAACTGGGTGCCGGCTGGGAGCTGGCGCAGTCGGCGCGCTTCAGCAAGACCGACACCATCCGCAACGGCGTGTTCCCGAACTCGCTGACCCCGGCTGCCACCTTCCTCGATGGGCAGAAGAGCCTGCTGGCCGGCGTACCCGGCGCCGCCTCGCTGGGCCTGCGTTACGTCAACGGCAGCGGTGAGTTCAACACCGCCAACCAGAACGGCAACGGCCTGCTGGTCATTGGTGGCCTGCGCGGCCTGGACATCCCGGTGCGTGAGTTCGTCAGCGACACCCGTTTGATGCGCAGCTTCGACCTCGGCGGCCAGCAGCACAACCTGACCCTGGGCTATTACATGGCCTCGACCAAGGAAGACTACAGCCGCTATTCGTCCTCGGTGCTGATGGACGCCAGCAACAATGCCAGCCTGCTCGGGCTGGTAGCGCTGGACGCCAATGGCCAGGTGCTGAAGACCTTCACCGACAACGGTGTGTGGCGCTACGGCTACGAATGGAACAACGCCTCCGGCGAGCAGAAGACGCATGCCTTCTACGTCAGCGACGAGTGGCAGGTGAATGATCAGTTGCGCATCGACAGCGGCCTGCGCTGGGAAAAGGCCAGCAGCAGTGGCTGGAACGAGGTTCGCCGCAGCGTCAACGGCGGCACCCTGGCCACCTCGCAGATGCTGACCGGCTCGGGCATGTACGTGAACCACGACCTGAGCTCGGACGACCTGGGCTGGTCGATCGGTGCCAACTGGCAGTTCAACGACAGCATGGGCGTGTTCGGCCGCTGGACCTCGGCCTTCCGCCTGCCCAGCCTGGGCAACTACATCACCCGCAACGACAACTGCGACGCAAGCTCGGCCGAAACCGTCGCTGCCTGCGCCGCCGCCAACGGCAAGGTTGCCGATACCCAGACGATGGATCTGGCCGAGATCGGCTTCAAGTTCGCCAACCCGCTGTTCAGCGCCTACGCGACTGCCTTCTACACCAAGTACGACAACGTCGGCTTCAGCAACTACAACTTCAACCCGAACACCGGTGTGTCCAGCCGCGAGGCCGGCTATGCCAGCACCCGCACCTTCGGCGTGGAGCTGGAAACCGCGTGGTACCCCACCGACTGGCTCGACCTGCGCCTGACCGCCACCTGGCAGGATGCGCAGTACCGCGACCTGCGTTACAGCGAACTGGTCAACGGTGCGCCGGTGCTGCGTGACTTCGTCGGCAACCAGCTGATCCGTGTGCCGGAGCTGGGCGGGCGCCTCGTCGCCGGCATCAATCTGCTCGACCAGCGCCTGCGTCTGCAGGCGGCCGCCGAGCACCAGGGTGAGCGCTATGTGGATACCGCCAACTCGGTGCGGCTGCCGTCCTACGAAGTACTCAACCTCAGCGCGCGTTACGAGCTGACCGATCGCTTCTCGATCTACGGCTACGTCGACAACGTCACCAACTCGCTGGGCCTGACCGAAGGCAATCCGCGCGCCGGTGAACTGTCCAGCAGCGATGCCGGTGCCAGCGCCTTCATCGCCCGACCGCTGCTGGGCCGCAACTACCGCATGGCCGTGATGTACCGCTTCTGATGCGTAGCTTGCTCCCCGTATTGCTGGCGGCGCTTGCCGCCAGCACCAACGCACAGGCGGCTGACGTGCTGCAGCTACAGGGCACGCTGGAAGGCAAGGACCACCAACGCTACCTGGCATTGCCGTTCGACGTGCCGGCCGGCACCGGTCGCGTCGCCGTCACCCTGCACCATGACGGCGCGCAGGACCGCACCGTCATCGACCTCGGCCTGCTCGATGCCAACGGCTTCCGTGGCTGGAGCGGCGGTTCGCGTTCGTCGATCAACGTGTCCCGCTACGACGCCAGCGGCGGCTACCTGCCAGGTGCAATCCCAGCAGGCCAATGGCAGGTGCTGCTCGGCATTCCCAATATCCGCGCCAGGGTGCGGACGCCGTACAAGGTGGAAGTGACCTTGTGGAGCGAGGCCGAGGTAGACGCCGGCAGCGACCGCAATGACCCGGTGCTGCGTGACAGCGCCGGCTGGTACCGCGGCGACCTGCACATGCACAGCACCCACAGCGACGGCAGCTGCAGCAGCCAGCAGGGCCGCAAGGTGCCCTGCCCCTTGTTCCTCAGCCTGCAGGCGGCGGTACGCCAGGGCCTGGATTTCGTCGCCCTCACCGAGCACAACACCGTCTCGCACCTGGAGGAAGTAGCCCGCCACCAACCGTGGTTCGACCAGTTGCTGCTGATCCCCGGCATGGAGGTCACCACCTTCCAGGGCCATGCCAATGTTTTCGGCGTCAACGGCCCGCTGCCCTTCCGGCTGGGCGAGCAGGTGCCGGACTGGAGCAGCCTGCTGGGCCAGCTCAAGCGCAGCGACGCGGTGTTCTCGATCAACCACCCCGCGCTGCCCTCGGGCGAGGACTGCATGGGCTGCGGCTGGACCCCGGCCACGCCGGTGGACATGGCGGCTGTGCAGGCGGTGGAAGTGGTCAACGGCAGCCAGGCCGATGGCCCGCGCGCCGGCGTCGGCTTCTGGGAGAAACAACTGCAGCAAGGTCGGCGCATGACCGCCATCGGTGGCAGTGACAGCCACAACCCGGGCGCGGCCAATGGCCCCTCCCCGATCGGCCTGCCGGCCACGCTGGTGCATGCGCCGGCGCTGTCGCGCAACGCCATCCTTGCCGCGCTCAAGCAGGGCCGGGTGGTGGTGGATGTGCGCAATGTCGCCGGCAGTCGCTTGGACCTGTGGCTGCAGAGTGATGCGGGGCAGCGCGCGGAGATGGGCCAGCAGTTGGCATTGCCGGCCGGGCAATGGGCTACCCTGCATGCCGAGCTGGACTATCCGCGGCCGGTGCGAATCGAGCTGATCGTCGATGGCCAGCGCCATCCCAGCAGCGTGGAGACCGGCGCCAATGGTGTGCAGCAGGCCAGCCTGCGCTGGCGCTCGGACGGCAAGCGGCATTGGCTGCGGGTGGACGCGCGCGACGCCGATGGCAGCCTGTTGCTACTGGGCAACCCGGTATACGTGAACTGGCCGCGCTGACCGGCTAAGCTGGCGGCATGTCCGAGCTGCCGCCAATCCACGAGCTGAACCAGCGCATCGCCGAGCTGCGGGCCGAGCACCGCAGCCTGGACGAACGTATCGCCAAGCTGGCCGCCAATCCCGACGACGACCTGGACGCCAAGCGCCTGAAGAAGCGCAAGCTGCAGCTCAAGGACTGCATCACCAAGCTGGAAAGCATGCTGATCCCGGACGAGCCAGCCTGAGCGCGGCTCAACACAAAACCCGCCAACAAACAGTAGTGCCGAGCCATGCTCGGCAGAGGCCTTCCACTACAACCCATCAACCCCGCCGGGATTGTGGCAGCGGGGCAAGCCGCGACGCGGGCAGCATTGAGATCACCGGCATGCCTGCCCCCTGATTGAGCAGCGGCTTCGCGGTTTACGCCGCTCCTGCAAGCCTTGCAGCAAGGCAGTCCAACGGATCAATTACAGACCGTGGCCAACGCGGCAATCAAACGCACCAAGCTGACCTGGCCGCGCTCCCCGGTCTTGTCATAAATGGTTTTGAGCCGGCTCAACGCCGTGCCTTGGGTAATCCCACATTCCTGCGCCGCGACGCCAATATCAGCATGCCGATGCAGGGCCAGGGCCAAACGCGATTCGGCTTCTGTAAGCCCAAACAACTTTCGCAAGATGGGCTCCAACGATTCCGCAGCCTGCCCCACCTCGCGCACGAACACCAATAATGCGCCCTGCTCGTGCGGCGACCATTGCACAAGCCGGTGCGCGGTCAGCACCAGCTGCGGACGCTGCGCGCCGTCATGCACTATCAGTTTTTCCACATCGCCACCGGACAAGCGGCTGTCGCCGCGCAATGCCCGCTGCAACAAACCCTGTACACCCGCCCGCGCGCGGCCGGCCACGTTCAACCGGCCCTCCTCGCGACGCAACAGGCCACCTCCCAGCAAACGTTCGGCAGCGGCATTGCAGCGACAGATACGCAGGTCCCTGCCCAGCATCAACATCGCCACCGGCGAATGCTCCAGCGCCTGCTCCAACGTGGTTACCTGCTGCTGCAGGCCGCTGATCCGCCGCAGCATCGCGTAGGCATTGATCCAGTGCGGCGTGAGCGCCTGCATCAGCCCCAGTTCCGCCTCGCCATAGGCACGATGGATATCGCCGTGGCACAACGACAACGTCACCGAACTGCTGCCGTCGTACAGGCCCACCGACGCCACCTGCTGGACGATATCCAGCTGCCGGTAATAGGCGTCATGGAAACCATTGTTCAGTGCTTCGCTGCGGGCCACGAATGCATCCGTGTTCAACACCCGGCCGATGGCCAACTGCGGTGTCACCCGCTTCATCCACGGATCCTCGCGCAGGTCCAGGTCAGCCAGCAGTCCAGCCATGCGTGCATGATCCACGCCATGGACATGGCTTACCTGTCCCTTGCCGGCGGCAACATCATGGATGAGCACACCGGTGATGTGGCTGTCGGTGAACTCGGCCAGGCGTCGGTTGAAGGTCTGCAACGCAGAGATATCCAGCACCGCGGCATACAGGGGTTCGAGCAGTTCGCCCAAACGCCGCTCCCGCTGCTGCGTTGCAGCGGCTGATCGGCGGGACGGTGTTCCGATCGAGGCTGTGCCGGCACGAACCATGCTCATCCACGCACCCCCCTTGGACCCAGCCGGCAACCGGCGGGAGGGGCGATGCCCCGACGCGCTATGAATCGATGCTCCCGCTTCAAGGCCATCCCCCGGTTGTCAAGCCCTGACAGGGAGTGTTTTGGGTTTTTCCGCTGCGGTCAACTGTCGTGGACTGGGCGCTGCGTGGCTTGCACCGTCAGCCCCCCGAACCACAGGCCTGGGAAAGCGGCAGGGGAACCTTGGGCAGACGCACGCATACCTTCGCAGTCTTGCTCGGCCCTGCACTCGCCATGCCCCGCCGGGTGATGGGTGCGCCGAAGTCCATGGACCGGCATCACAGCGCGGCTTGCGTCCCAATCAAGAGATCACCATGAACAAGCCATGCCGCCTGTCTGCAATCTTCCTGATGACCGCAACTGCACTGCCTGCAAGCGCTCAGTCCGGGTGGCTGGGAAAATGGAAGGAGACAAGTGGTGAGAGCCGCAACGCCATTGAGTTCAGCGAATTCGATGGTCAGGTGTTGATGACTGGAAGCATAGCCATCAGCGTAGGCAACAGCATCTACAACTACCCCAGAACATTGGCCACAGCACTTGTCTTCTCCAAGGACGGAGAGACGCTCCAGTTCAAGAACAAGCAGGGAGCCACCTATCTGCTCTGCGAGAAACAGTCGCCGTCCCGCCTTCGCTGCACCTCCACCGACACCTCGGGTCAAGCCGTTTATGAGCGTTCGTAACCCACGCCACTACCGCTACAGGCCTGTGCTGAGGCACGCAGTCTCCGAACCCAAGGCGGGACCCACTTGCTGATGCAGTCGGCTACCGGACGCACTCGGGTTGATGCGCGCACCCATTCCAGCACCAACAACGGAGAGAGAGCATGAGCACAAGCAAGCGGCCGTTCAACGGCGTGGGCCGGGCAGGACTTGCAGCACTGCTTCTGGCAACGGCCGGATGCGCGAATTTCACCCCGCTCGCCAGCAAGCGAACCCTCGACGATGGGTCCACCTGGCTCACCTATGATTCCTCTCGTCGCGGAACAATCATCATCCCTGCCACCTCTGCAGGAAAGTACCGCTTCTGTGCAGAGCCCTCACCCGATGTAGCCCTGGTTCTGGCCAGCAAGCTGAAAGCCAGCGGCAAGGCGACGAAAGGCGCGGAAGCCGGGACTGAGATGGACATGTCAGCCAGCGCGATGGAACTGGCGGGAAGGAATCATTCGGTTCTTCTTGCACGCGACGCGATGTTCCGCCTGTGCGAGGCCTCTCTCAACAACGCCTTCAGTTCAACCGAGTACCTGGAGCTCTTCAACCAAATACTGCAGATGACCACGTCGATAGCAACCGCGGATGCGGAAAACGCCAAGGCAAGGGTGGCATTGGCGACCAGCCTGAAGGAACAACTGCAAAGAATGCCAGCGCTTTCGGAGCAGACCCCTGCCGAGACAAAAATGATTCAGGACACCCTTGAATCACTGAAATCAATCCGCTGAGCGCGGCGGGCACGTGCACGACCCGCAGCCCCTCACCGCCGCGTAGTGCCGAGCCATGCTCGGCAAGGGGCTTTACCCGCAAAGCATCCGTACACCGGGCCGCAAGCCGCAGAGCAGAACCTACCCCTCCCCAACCCTCCCCTTGCCTGCGGCAAAGGGAGGGAGCAGCAGCGGTAGTGCCGAGCCATGCTCGGCAGGGGCTTTACCCGCAAAGCATCCGTACACAGGGCCGCAAACCACAGACCAGAACCTACCCCTCCCCAACTCTCCCCTTGCCTGCGGCAAAGGGAGGGAGCAGCAGCAGCGGTAGTGCCGAGCCATGCTCGGCAGGCGCTTTACCCGCAAAGCATCCGTACACCGGGCCGCAAGCCGCAAAGCAGAACCCACCCCACCCCAACTCTCCCCATGCCTGCGGCAAAGGGAGGGAGCAGCAGCGGTAGTGCCGAGCCATGCTCGGCAAGCGGCCTTGCAAACAATTTCAGGGCTGCAGGAGCGGCTAAGCCGCGAAACCGGCAGCGTTGCAATCACCGGCATGCCTGCAACCTGATTGAGTTGTGGCATCGCGGCTTACGCCGCTCCTACAAGACAGCGGACTCCGGCCATGCCCCAGCGGAGCATGGCTCCGCTCTACGGGGTTGCCGCTCAAGCTGCTGGCGGCACTTCCGGCTTCACCGCTTCCGGGCTCACACGCTCGATGGTGTGGCGCAGTTCGCGGCCGAGGATGAACTTGGCGTCCTTGGCCCAGGCATCCAGGCGTTCGTCGAACAGCAGCTTGCTGTTCTGGTCCGGCCAGACCAGGCGCAGTTCACGCATCTTCTGGATGAAGCCGCGGAACAGGGTCTTGTCGAAGAACTCCGGCGCGGCCGGTGCGTACAGCAGGCTCAGGCGCTGTGCGGCCTGTTGGCACAGGCTTTCCAGTTCACCCGCGCCGAGCGTGCCCGGGCCGTTCTTCACCAACACCGAGATGGCGATGTAATAGCGCTCGAATGCCTGTTGCAGCGAATGGCCAATCGCACGCAGACGGAACACCTCATCGGTCTGGCCGGTGCTGCGCGCAAGCATTCCGCCATCGTCTTCGCCCACGTGTTGCAGCAGGCCTTCGCGCACGAAGACGTCGATGGTCTGGTCGATGCGCGCGGCGAATTCGTCCTCGGTCCAGGGCAGGAACAACTCCGCCTGCAGGAACGGATACAGGCCGCGACCCAGCCGCAGCAGGCCACCACGGCTCATGCGGCGATTGTTCTGGAAGCAGCAGGCCACCCACGACGATGCGGTGAACAGGTGCAGCACGTTGTTGCGGAAATAACTCAACAACACCGCGGTGTCGCCACTGACGCTGAGCACATCGCCCAGCGGGTGCTTGATGCGGGTGAGAACGTTGATTTCCTCGGCGTGGGCAATGATGCGCTCGGGCGAATGCGGGGTGACCGTGACCCGGTCGGAATACGGCATTTCCACCAGCAGCTTCTTGCACAGTTCGATCTGCGCGATCAGGTCGGCCTCGCCCATCGCGTGCTTGGGCGTGGACAACAATGCCAGCGCCAGCAGGTTGATCGGGTTGACGTCGGCGGCGGCGTTGATGCGTTCCTGGATCTGCTCGGCAAGCGTGTCGACCGTGCCGGACAACCAGCTCGGCTTCTCGTCCTCGGGCACCGGCTGCCCATCCCATTCGGGCGCCATTTTCGCCAGCACATCGTTGAGCGCGATCGGCTCGCCGAAGTTCACCACCACCTGGCCGTAGTTCTGCTTGAGCACCTTGGGAATGCCCCACAGCAGCGCCCAGATCGATTCCTTTTCCTTGGGCCGGCCAGTGAGCTCGTCCAGGTAGCTGTTGCCCTCCATCAGCTTTTCATAGCCGACGTAAATGGGCTGGAACAACACCGGCTTGCGCGGCTGGCGCAGGAAGGCGCGCAGCGTCATCGAGATCATGCCGCCCTTGGGCTGCAGCAGGCGACCGGTACGCGAGCGTCCGCCCTCGACGAAGTACTCGATCGAATAACCACCGGCCACCAGCTGTGCGACGTACTCGCTGAGCACCGCCGAGTACAGCGCGTTGCCCTTGATCGAGCGGCGGATGAAGAACGCACCGCCCTTGCGCAGCAGGGTACCGACCACCGGCAGATTGAGGTTGATGCCGGCCACGATATGCGGCGGCACGATGCCACGGTCGTACAGCAGGTAGCTCAGCAGCAGGTAGTCCATGTGGCTGCGGTGGCTGGGCACGTAGATGATTTCGTGGCCCGGTGCCGCTTCCTTGAACTTGTCCAGGTGATGCACCAGCACGCCGGCATAGATGCGGTTCCAGACGTGGCTGAGCATGAAGCTGGCCGAACGCACGACCGGGGTGGAGTAGTCGGCGGCGATCTCCCAGGCATAGCCCTGCGCCTTCTTCCAGGCCTCGGTAGTCTTGGAGTTGTCGCGCTTGGCCTGCACGGCGATGGCTTCGCGCACCGAATCCGATTCCAGCACCTTGTCCACCAGCAGGCGACGAGTCGACAGGTCCGGGCCGATGATCGATTCGCGGATGCGGCGGAAATGGGTGCGCAGCACGCGCTGCAGCTTGCGCACGGTGCGCTCCGGCTCCAGGCCCTCGTCGACGGTGCCACGCAGCGAGACCGGCGGGGCGAAACGGACGATGGTGTCGCGGCCATTGAGCAGGATCGCCAGCAGGCGGCGGAAGCGGCCCACCAGCGCCCAGTTTTCCGAGAACAGCACCGCAAACCAGCCGCTCTGCTTGTCCGGGGCGCGGCCGACGAAGATCGACACCGGCACCAGGTGCACGTCCAGGCCCGGGTTGGCGCGGTGCGCCTGCAGCAGCTTGGCCAGCGAATCGGAATGGGTCTTGGCACCGCGCTGCTCGGGGATCAGCGCGCTGTTGCTGGAACGCCGCGACAGCGCCACATAGGCGCGCTTGCGCCCGGTCGGGTCACCGGCCAGCGGCACCAGCGGCGACGGCAGGCCGGCATCACGGCAGGCCTTGTCCAGGATCAGTGCGTTGGACAGACCGTAGTCCTCCAGCACGTACACCACCGGGCGGCCATCGTTGTGCTGGCCAGCCTGCTCCGGCTCGATCTTCAGGCCCAGCCAGGGCTCGATCAGCTTGCCCAGCAGGCGCGCCCACCACGGGCGACGCGCGGCACGGGCCGCCGGTGCTGGTCGCACAGAGGCGCCCGGCACAATGGCAGCAGGAGTGGCGGGCGGCGCGTTGGCGTCGTCCGGCGGCAGCAGTTCACCCTGGTCGGGCTGGGATTTCTGTTTCGACATCGGCGCCATTATGGCTTAGCCGCCGCTGCGGCGTTGTCCGGTGTTTCCGGATCTGGGACGTCGGCCGCCTGCAAGGCATCGGCCTTGGCCTGCTCAGCGGTGCGTGCGGCCGCCAGCACGGCGTCCACGTCACCCAGGGTGCGCGCCAGGTACCAGCGCTTGTCGCGCCTTACCAGGGCCACCTCAAGGTCCAGTTCCTTGCCCGCCAGCGGGTACTGCACACGCACGGTGGCGCGGTCGCCGTCCTGCGACACCAGGCCGGTACGCATCTGTTCCACGCTTTCATCCAGCTTCAGCCCGTAGGCGGCCAGCACCTGCTTGCTGGCCGCGGCGAACGGCCCCAGTTTCTGCAGGCTGCCAGTCATCCCGGCCTGCTGGAAGGCCTGATCGCCAGCCAGACCGGTCGCGCGCGCAGCGGCAGTGAGGGTGGCGATCGAGGTCTGGGCCAGCTTCGGATCGGACAATGGCGCAGCCTGTGCCCAGTCGCTGAGCGCGGTGACAAGCTGCACGTAATGCGCACGTTCGGCCGCGTTGTAGTCACCTTGGTGGCTGATGTACTGCACGCCGAACAGACCCAGCGAATGCGCGGCCTGCCGCACGGCGGCGGTCTGCCCTTCCAGCTGTGCCTTGAAGGCGCGCTGCAGGCTGCGTTCGGCGTCCTTCTCCGACAGCGTGGCGAGCAGCGCGGGCAGCTTTTCGTCCAGCGGCAGCTCGGTCAGCGGCCAACGGCTATGGCCCTGGGCCCAGGCGGCTTCGAGCTCGGCATATTGGGCAGGGGGCACGGCAGCGCGGGCGTAACCGACCAGGTCGTTGTTGCGCAGGTGCTGGGCCAATTGCCGCACCGCCGCAGCCGGCTCGGTGGCGGCGCCCGGCAAGGGCTCGGTGTTGCGCTTGCAGGCGGCCAAAAGGGCTACAAGGCAGACCGAAGCCAGAACGATGCGGTGGCAGCTGCGTAGTGAACGGCGTTGCATGGCGGCGTCGATCCTCCCCGTAGGCCGAGCATCTTGATGCCTGCCCGGTGACAGCAGCAAGCACGGCCGTCACGGTGGAGCGGCGATTTGGGAGTCGGGATTGGAGATTGGATAAAGGCGGACGGCAGGATTTCCACTCCACCAAAGCGACGAGCGCTGTTGCCCACTGCGAATCCCCAGTCCCGACGCCCAGATCCAGGCATAAAAAAAGAGGCCGCCCCGTTGCCGGTGACAGACCCCTCAAGCCGGCGCGAAGCCGGTAGACATGTTTGACGCATCGCCGGCAGAGCCGGACGGAACGTAGCCTACGCGCCCGATTCAGTTAAAGCAACACTTTATAAACAACTATATAAGTAATTGATTTTATTTGACTGATTCGGCGATTTCACGCTGAATAGCCAGCGCCGTGGCACGCGGATCGGTGGCCAGGCGGATCGGCCGGCCGACCACGATGGCATCGGCGCCGTCGGCAAAGGCCTGGGCCACGCCGACCGTGCGCTGCTGGTCGTCACCCACCGGGCCACCGGGGCGGATGCCGGGGCAGACGATGGAGAAACCCTGACCGGTTGCCGCGCGGATGGGCGCGGCTTCCTGGCCCGAGGCGATCACGCCGTCGATGCCGGCGCGCTGCGCGGCCAGCGCGCGCTCCACCACCACGTCGACGGGTTCGCGGTCGATGCCCATCTGGGCCAGGTCCGGGCGCCCCATCGAGGTCAGCACGGTGACCGCCAGCAGGCGCATCTCCGAGCTGTTGGCGGCCGCAGCCGCTTCCATCATGCCGGGGTGCCAGCCATGGATGGTGCAATAGCTCACCGGCCACTGCGACAGGCGCCGGATGACGCCGGCAATGGTGGCCGGAATGTCGAAGAACTTCAGGTCGACGAACACGCGCTTGTCGCGCTTGGCCAGCGCGTCCAGCACGTCGAAGTATTCACCCGAGGCCAGCAGTTCCATGCCGATCTTGTAGAACGACACGGCGTCGCCGAGCTTCTCCACCCATTCCAGGGCCTCAGCCTTGCCGGGCACGTCCAGGGCGAAGATCAGGCGCTCGTCATTGCGCAGCGGCAACGGTGCACGGTTCATCGGGCCAGCTCCAGGGCTTCGCGCTTGGCGCCATTGCGCAGATCGGCCGGCAGCGACCAGGCATTGTTGATCGCGGCCCCTTCCCAGCCACCGTAGGTGGGGTTGGGCAGGATCCACCAGCGCGAGCCGATCCAGCCCTGGTACTTGTCCAGCAGCAGGTCGCGCGCGGCCAGGCTGTTGTCCTCGACCTGCAGGAAATCGGTGAACTGGTCGCCCACCTGCATCAGCACGCGGTACTGCTGCGCCACCAGCTGGCGGCGGCAGCCCTTCTCGCTGCCGTGCTCGGTGCAGCCCGGCACCGGCGTGCCCAGGCCCAGATAGACGCTGTCATCGGCGACCGGGAAGCCGACCTTGCGCAGGTTGGCGATGGTGGCGTCCTTCATCGCCGCGGTGCGGTTGCTGATGTAGATCATGGTCACGCCCTTGGCCGCAGCGGCCTGTGCGAACTGCACCGCGCCCGGCACCGGCTGCGCCTTCTGCTCGTCCACCCAGGCTTCCCAGGTGGCGTCGTTGTAGCTGGTGCCCTCACTCACCAGGCGCGCCTGGTAGGGCGAGTTGTCGAGCACGGTTTCGTCCACGTCCACCACCACAGCCGGCTTCAGGGTCGCCGACTGATGGTTGCCGCCCTCTTCCGGCAGCAGCGCGGTCCAGCGGCCATCGGCCAGGGCCGCATCCAGCTGCGCGCCGGCCAGCTTCCAGGTCTGCAGCGCGCTGGCCCGGTATTCCTGCGAACGCTGCACCCACAGCACGGCATTGAGGTTGTCGTTGGGCGCATTGGCCGGGGCCACGACCGCATCGGCGGGGGCCGGCGAAACGTGGTGCTGCGGCGCGGTGGTGCTGCAGGCGGCCAGCGACAGCAGGGCGCCGGCCAGCAGGGGAAGGGCGGGGAATCGGGACATGGAAACTACCGGGATCTTCGAAAACCGGCCAAGTTTACCGGCTCCCCGCTTTGCCCGCCTTGCCGGGTCAAAACCGGGGCTAAAACCGGGGTGGGGGGGGGGGGGGGGTGGTGTGGTGTCGCGAGGAGCGGGGGGTGTTTGTGGGGTGGTTGGGTTCGGTGTGTGGTGGGGCGGCGCGCGAGG
>NZ_JBXFWM010000074.1:0-21807 GCF_056856655.1 Stenotrophomonas sp. STEN033 | reverse complement strand
CACCGAGATACCTCACGACAGCCTCGGCGGGCTGACGCCCGCCGAATTCCGCCAGTACCACGAACCGGAAACCTCTAATTTAGCTTGGCATTGAAATGCGGGGAGTCGACACATGGGGTGCGCATTCTAACGCTCTGCTTGCCGATGGCGGGTTGGTTATTGCGGTGCAGCCTGCTGCAGCTCCACCGTATAGATCACACTGTCCTCGATCCGGCCGTCAACGGCGAACGCGATGGATAGCTGGTCCGGCGCAAGATCGGTGCGGTGAGTGAAACACGTGGCTACACCTTTGGTGCAACTGAAATCCCAAGCTTCACCGCCTGCAACGCGCAGATCGCCCACCGTCGTTCGGTTCGTGATCACCAATCCTTGCAAGGATAGCGGCTGACTGAAGACGTGTAGCGGTTCCAGCTCGGTGCCGGGCGCAGCGACTTCAAAGCCAGCAGCTTCGCGGTCCATATGGTTCAGGACAATGGTGACGATGGTGGCATTGGGGCTTTTGCCGTTGTCGGGATAGACACGGATGCCAAGCTTGTCCCAAACCAGTACGGTAAGGCCGGGGCTTGGCTGGGTGCTTCGATAGTCTTGGCCCAGCGCTTGTATCCATTCGCTCATCGGTGCGCCGAGATTCATTGCGTTGCCTTGATAGACCAAACCAGTTGGCGTGGTTTCGATCAAAGGTCCTGCGCTGGCAGCTGCGGCGGTAGTTGCTGCCGCAGGAGACTGAGCACGGGAAGATCTCGCATCGCAGCCGACGAGTGCGATACCAAGCGTGGCGGCTGTGAATAGACGTCTGCCGACTTCTTGCCGCGTCACTTGACCTCGTTCTCCTTGCTGAGAATGTCTTTGTAGACGTCTGCGATGTTGTCCCGGCTGCCGTCACTGACGCAACTGTGCGCATGCGCCTGGCTAGAGCTTTGGTGGTGAACGACAGCCTGGTCCGGGCGAGCCCTGTTCAATGAGTAGATCCGCGTTTGATCGCCGTCCAGACGTTGTCCAGGTGTGCCCGAATTTGCGGCAATGCTTTGGCTACGTTCGGATCATCACGGCGTTCGCCACCGAATGGTGGGTCGCCTTCGATCTCCACGAGCGAGTCGCCGTTCACCACAAAGTGTTGCTGATCACCCTGGCGTAGATCGATACGCAGTTGCTGAGGGTCGATGCCTCCTCCGCAGAAACTGTGGGTAGCGAACGTCAGCTCTGCACGGCCATCTGCATCCAGGTCTGTTGCCTGCGTCTGCTCCAGGAAATAGCCGGCGTCAAGATCAAGGCCTTCGCATGAGATGGACTGCTCAACCTGCCAGCGCGAGGTCCATGGCGCGTCAGGGGTAGTGCGAATGAACTGTTCCGCAATCAAGGTGATATGGCCGACGGACTCTTCAGTGGCGTCCTCTTGCAGTGTTTCCTCATTGCGTGAAAGCAGAAGTAGTCCGTGACCATCTTTGTCGTCGAACGCGAGCTGCTTTACAAGCGTGCCTTTGAACATGCGCTTTAGTTGGTCCAGAGGAAGATCGGCGCGTACCTGCACCTTCGCCATGCGCTCCGGCTTCACCGCGGCTACTGCCTTTGCTTTTGAAACTTCTGCTGTGTCAACTGACGTGGGTGAACTACAGCCTGGTGTGGCGAATACCGATAGAAGCGCTACTGCCAACGCTAACAGAGCTGTGTCAGCGCGTATTGCCCCCGGCTTTTTTGGCGACGACGATGCCGAGGGCGGTGTTGAGATCAGCAGCAGCCAGTTCATCGAGCTTGGATTCCTTTAGTTCCTTCTGAGCGAAGGGCAGATAGCTTGTCGGTACGTAATAGCGCAGGGTCGCAGGGTTGAATCGGACGAAGTTGATCTGATCGCTTTGGTTCCCGCCCAATAGAACAGGCCGCTCGCGATCCATCGAATAGACGAAGCCGACGTGCGAAGTTCCTACCAGACCTATTGCGCCATACACGGGTTCGTCGATCTGGCTGAAATTGGTAGTATCTGCGGCGAAGGACCGCGCACGGTAGGGGTACGGCGAAGAAATGGGATAACCCGCGCTGCGTAGGCACCAGTTCACGAACGACGCGCACCAGGCGTTTGAGCTACCCGACAGACTGGTGAATTGCCGTCCGTAGCCTAGTTCGGAATGGAAATTCACAGTCTGGCTGATCTCGTCTTCTTTCTTTCCCGCCCACTTGCTCGCCTGGGTGTAGGCGTGTTCGATCCACGGCGCACGCGTTTGCGAAAAAGGAATGATCGCAATGGGATGGCCTTGGCCTTCCCGGCTACGGGTATCGCGCGCTTGCAAGGCCGGTGCCGGCGCGCTGCGGCTGATCGCTGACGGCGGTGTGCGGGGGCGGGTTCTGATCAACGAAGGAGGGGGTGTGGCTCGCGCGCCAGTCGCATTATCCGCAGCGCGTGTTCCGCCGGAAGTGGGCCTCGCGCCTGCCGGTAGCGTCAGCTTCTGTCCGGGACTGATCCGGTTGGCGTTCCTGATGGAGGGGTTGGCTGCCATCAAAGCCTGCACACTGGTGCCATGTTGATCGGCGATCTTGCCCATCGTGTCGCCAGACCGGACGCTGTATACGAGGGGCTGTGGCTTGGGTGGGGCCGCCGGTCCGGGGTCATTGGCGGCTGTGGTCTGCGGCTTGCCGTAGATCCAAACAACGTGGCCTGGATAGATGCGGTTGGGATTGCGGATCTGGTTGTTTGCTGTCAGCTCGCCGACGGATGTCTTGAATCGCGCCGCGATTGAAGCGAGCGTGTCGCCCGGCTGCACCACGTAGCGCAGGGGAGCACGGCTGACATCGGCAGTACGGGTAGGGTTGTGGGGTTGTGAGTTACCACCAATGGTCATCAGCTGGCGAGCAAAAATCAGCGAGGACGAGGCTTTTTGCAAGGCAAATTCGCCAATTTTTGTGCCGAGCTTGCCGGATTCGTCCAGGAACAGTTCGATCAATTCGCCTGGTTGGCGGGTAACGAAAGTCGGGAGTACACCATTCTGGTTGGTAGAAGCCTTTCTCTCACCCGTGGCGCTGCTGCGGACGATAACGGGGATAGCAGGCAATGGCCTGGCACCGTCTGACAACGTGACCTGAGTGGCGTGAACGATGCGCTCTTTGCGCGAATCAGCATTGGCATTGAAGCCCTCATACTGCTCCATGGCGCCGACCATGCCGTTGAACTGCTCCGGCGTCATATCTTTGATGACGGTGTCGTCAGTAGCACCAGAGCGGTTCCGGACAAACGCCAGGTAGGCAGCAGTATCGTTCTCGTCCTCTGGTGCGTAGACATGCATGGCATCGTGCAATGTCATTTCGTTGTACTTGCGCCGCAGCAAGGCTCGCTTCTCATCCCGTCCGTCTTCAGCAGTCGGAAAGATGGCGAATTTCCCACTTTTGGTGTCGGCCTCGCCGATCATTTTCTGGTACTTGCCGCCGGGCCGCAGGTTGCCTGGATTGTTCAGTAACCAAGCCAGCGTGCCGCCACTGCGGATGAGCTTGTCGCCGGTGTCGGCGGTGAACTCCACGGTCCGAGTTTCCCTGTCGAAAGTTGCGCTGATATAGGTGGTCATCCGGTATCCGCCTATCGATTGGAAATTCTGGTCAACGCCTGCGTGACATTCACGCCCTTTGGAAGCAGTCGGGTGGTGTCGAGCACCCACACCCAGCGTTCTTCATCTGGTTGCTGCTTGAGCAGATAGCGGTACATCTCAACAGTGCTGTCTTCGTCGTACGGCGTTGTCTTGAACTTCAATTGTGCGACGTACAAGGCAACGTCATTTGACTCAACGACTACGCGCGCGTCGCGCAACGGAAAGTCTGCGGTAGCAGTGACTTTGACAAGGAATTCGGTAGGGGGTGCTTCGGAGCTTGGTAGCAGTGGCAGCTGATTCCACACCGCACCACCGGACGCAGGGTGATACTGGAAAGTGTAGACGTGAAAGCTGTGGGCATTGAAATGGCTGACGTAGCCAGAGTTGACGCGCAGGGTGCCTTGGGAGGTTCTGATGTCGGTGTTGCCGGAGGCGTACTGTTGCGCTTGGGCGGCCGGTACCCAGCTCAGGCACAGAAGCATGAGGAGCGAAAATATCTTCATGTGGATGCCGGAGATTCGTTGAGGAGTTCGAGGATCTGCTCTGAAGTGAGCGAGCCGGTGGGTGGGTCGCTTGGCTGGCCAAGGAATGGATCTACGCCTTCGAAGTCAGGGTTGTCACCGTCATTCTCTGGCGGCAAACCTGCACTGGAAGCAATTTTGTCCCAACTATCCTCGCCAACCTGCAATGTCAAAGGGCGACCCAGACCGTCGGCCATGACGCGTGGCAGGCGGCCATCCTCGCCAACGGTGCCGCTGGTAACTTCTTTGCCATCGGCATCGTTGATGCGGAACGGTTTGCCTTTCCAGCCCAGGTCCGCGGCCAACGCATCACTGCCTTCCAGAGCGAAACGTAGGCTTTCCTTGAACGCGAAAAGGCCGGCGGGAAGTGCCGGCAAGGCCGGTGCATCGCTGCTGCCGCCCAGGAATGGATGCTCGCCCGCCTTGACCTTGAACTCCCCAGGGCAGCTGAAGGTGATATCGCCACCTTCCAGGGTGATTGCGCTGCTGCCTGCCTGCAGGACCACCTTGCTCTTGGCGAGTACATCGATGCGCTGGTCGGTGGCGGTGATGGTAATGGCCTGGTCGGCCAGCAGTTCCAGTTCGCCGTCGTTGGCCTGCAGGCTGACGGGGCCGTTGGCAGCAATCAACCGCACCGGGCCGGCTTGCGCGAACAGCGAAACCTGGCCGCCGGAGACCGCAGCGATGGTTTCCCCGCTGCTGGCGTGCAGGTCTTGTTGTACGGTCAATTGCAGGTTCTGCCCGGCGAACGCAATCGCGCTTGCGGGTGTCGTCCAGGCAATGTGATTTGGTGCTTCAGCGAGCAATAGCGGCTTGGCAAAGCGCTCAACCGCTTGCTCACCGGGTGTACGGCCATCGCTGGGCTTGAACTGGGACTGGCCATTCACTACGCCTTGGAAGCGGCCGTCCACGCTGGGATCGATCTGCTCGCGCAACTGACCCGTGTGCCGCCACGCGTTGAGGCCCGGGACCTGCTGTTGCTGCAGTGTCTGCTGCATCTGCTCCAGGCTGCGTTCGGCACCCCTGAGCTGGGCAACGACCTCGGCATTGTCCATCACCGTTGACGCTGCGCGCTCCTGGGTACTGGCGGACAACAGCAAGCCCTCGGCTGCATGCACATTGCCCCAGCCCTGCGTCGCCAGTTCAAAACCTTCGCCACGCAATGCGCCGCGCTCCGTGTTCTGATGTTGGATCAGGTAGCCCAGTTCAAGCCGGCTGTCGGCAAGTGAACTGTGCAGGCGTGTGCGTAGCTGGCCGGGGGTGTCGTCGATCAGCCACTGCTGGCTCCCGCTGCCATCGTGCGCTTGTGTATGCAGCCCGCTGAGTACACCTGGATGCTTTGCGTTGTCGTCAATGCCGCCGCCAAAGGGAGGCGCAACATTGCCGTTGTACAACTGGCCGGTGATGCGCGGCTGATCGATGTCGCCGTGCAGGAATTCCACCAGCACTTCGCTGCCGATGCGGGGAAGAAAGGCGGTACCCCAGTTGGGGCCGGCAATCCATTCGGCGACGGACACCCAGCTGCCGCTGGATTGGTCGCCGGGCGCGTGGCCGGCTTGGGCGCTGCCGGTTTCGCTCAATCCGCCGGCGTTCGGGGCGCTGCCACGCTGCCAGCCGAACTGGACGCGCACCTGGTGTTCGCGGTTGGGAGTGAGTGCAGCATCAGCGATGCCAACCACGCGGGCGGTCTGCGGGCCGTGCAGGGTAGGGCGGTCATGCGGTAGCGCACGCACCGGCACACTGGCCGCGGTCGCGATGAAGTTGTTGCGATAGCTGCCGCGCTCCAGGGCGGTATCGCCAAGCAGCTCGGCAATGCCGCTTTCCAGGTTGTTCACGGCGGCGTGGGCGACGACCAGCACCTGGAACTGGCTGCCCTCATGTTGCGGGTGCTGGGTCAGGTTGAAACGTGCGCCCGCCGCCATGCGGCGTTCGCTGCTGCTGCCGTTATGCAGCAGTTGGGCAACCTGCAACGCGTCCAGTCGCGCCTGGGCCTCGTTCTGCGCCCAGGTGGACTCGTTGAAGCGGCCAGCCCGCGGCTGCACATACACTTCCAGCGGCGGAACGTCACCGCTTTGTGCGTTGGCTTGCCCTGCAATCGCGTTGAGTTTGTCGGCATGCCAACTGGCAACGGTACTGCTGTTGGGAACCAGCTGTTGCTGCTCGCTGAAGCCGGTTATGCCGTCACTGGATTCGCTGGCGGCAATGCGATGAAAGCGGATGTTGCCGAGGTCAGGCAATTCGGCCTGAGGCTCAAACACCACGAAGGTATGTGCGCCATCGCCGTCCTGGGTTTGCTCGATGCGCCAGGCCAAGCCAGTTTCAGCCAATAGCCGACTGATGAACTCCCAATCGCTCTCGCGGTATTGCGTGGTGATCGGGCGCTGTGGCAAGGCGGCTTCGATATCGAAGCGATAGGACGCCTGTGGGTAATCATCAAAAATCTGCCCGCAGATCGCGCGTACATCCAGGTCCTGGAAGATCACCGCGTTGCGGCGCAAGCGTAGCAGTGCCGTCCACGGTTCGAGCGTGAGCTGGTAGCGGGCAAGGCCACCGTCGCTGCCCAGCTGCGCCACGTCGGTACACAAGCCGTGCCACTGTCGCGGCGACCCGTCCGGCAGCTGAAGCTGCAGGGTCAGTGGCTGTTCCAGCCAACCATCTGTCTCCAGGTACGCGTCGGTGCAGAGGCAGTCGATCTGCAGCCGCGTGACGCCGCACAGGGCCTCCTGGCCCTCGAAGCGCTCAACCACCAGGCCCTCATGCGGGGCCTGCAGTTTGATCAGACGATTCTGGTGTGACAGCGCGGCGAGCGCGGCAGACAACGAGGAGCTCGGGATGTCCATATCGACAGGCTCATGGCAAGGTGATCGTGATGTGTGCAGTGCGCTCGGGCATTTGCACGACGTTGTTGTAGGCCGCCAACTGCTGGCGGGTATCGTGACCCATGTAGGTGCGCAGGCCGATGAAGGCCAGCACGCCGAAGCAACCAACAACTGCGGCTGGCAACCACAACGGGATGACCCGGCGCAGCTGGTTCCGGATATTGTCCGGTGGCAATGCATGCGGGGCGAAGCCGTGGCGTTTGCCCTTGAGGTAGACGATCTCATCGCCAAGTCGCGCGGTGAGATAACCGAGCTTCTCTGTACCTTCCAGGCGATACTTGCCTTCGAAGCCCATCAGCAGGCAGTAGTGATACACCTCCAGTGACGGCAGGCGTGGACCACCCTGGCGGCGCAACTCCTCAAGCTTGTCGAAGAAATGCTCGCCGGCAAGATGCTCGCCGAACATGCGCAACTGCAGCGGGCTGCGTTCCCATACTTCATGCAGTGGCGAAGGCTGGGAGAGGATGGCTTCATCCACCGCAGCGCAGAACGCATACTTGGAGGCATATACGTCCTCTGCTGCGATCCCAAGGCGCATTGCATTGCGTTCGACGCCGTCGAGGAACTTCTGCACGGTCTGCACGAAGCCCTCGGCGTCGTTGGGCAACTGCCCGCGCTTCAGTAACAACAGCAGGTAGAAACCATCGGACATCAGATCCTGCAGGCTTTGCGGAGCCGCCGTGATCGGAGTGCTGTTGGCCATGGCCGCATTGCCGGTCAGTGACGGCATCGGGCCCGGGGTGGGAGGCAGGTGTGAATTCATCAGGTGGTCACCGCAACGAGTTCCAGTTTCAGGTCGGCAATGCCGGCCGGGACGTAGATCATCAGCGACTGCGATTTGAGCATGCGCTCGTACAGCGCGCCGCGCGGATCAATTTCGAAATAGTGACTGCCAGGCCGTACCGGAATAGCGGCCGGTACCTGCGCGGCGTGGGTGAGCTTCACGCCGGGCAGCGCAGAAAGAACGCATTTCTCCACATCATCCGGTGCGCCGATCTTGAAGCGGATCGGGACGGTCTGGATGAGGTCCTGCGCCGGCATGGAAGCCGACACGGACAGATAGAACGACGCTTCGCCGTCGATGCGCTGCGAATCGAGCCGGCCAAGATGATAGGACGGCTTGATCTCGTTCAGCGCGATCTTGAAATAACGCGTGGAGATCACCGTCTCAAGCAGGGCGCGTACGATTTCCAGCAGCTTGCGGAACGAGGCTTCCGGGTGGTCGTGGCGATACACCGGAAGATCGTTCAACTGATAGGTGTTGGAGAAGGTGAGCAGGGCGCCGGCCATGCGCAGCAATTCCTGGTGCAGGCGCTCCGGGTGCAGCTGCGGGTGATGCAGCAGATGCGCCAGGGCACTGAACGACGAGTTGATCGTATGCAGCAGCCAGAACGAGGCGATATCGCCTGAGCGGAATTCGATGATGTTCTGCGAGGTCTGCCGATGCAGGCCGTACAGCGCATCCACCTTGGCCTGCAACGCATCCAGCACCGAGCGCAGCTCGCGATGCAGGAAGGGGGAGGCCTGCAGCTGTGCGCACGGCGGGATGAATTCATCATCAAGCTCGAAGCCGCCGCTTGACGTGCGGCGCACGCGTGCAACCGGTACGGTGGTGTAGGCGTCCTTGGGCTGATCGTCGGTGAGCAGCTTCACCGCCTTGCTGAGGTAAGCCAGCTCAGCCTCGGCCGCATCGGTGAACAAGTCATCCGAAACCCGGTTGGCTTGCCGGTAACGCGCCAGCACACTGCCCTCGGCGTCGGCGCAATTGCGACCATCATCACGCAACAGCGGTAATGCGAGATACACAATCGTCGCCTGTACCCCCGCTGGCAGGTCCTGCAGCGACACAGCGTCGGGCAGGCTGTCATGCACCGGCGCGTCGTAGCTCTCACCGTCGGGGAACACTGCGGACAGGTCCAGCGGTCGCAAGGTTCCACCGGTCAACGCATGCGGATCGAAACGTACACGCCTTGTGCCCCAGGCATAGGGGTGCAGCGTCTGGGACAGGTCCTGCAGACGTGCCTCGTGATAGGCGTCCTGACGCTGGAAGTGCTGTGGGCGCAGGAACAAACCTTCACCCCATAAAACCTTCGACATCCTGCTTACGTAAGCCACATTTCAATCCTTGGAAATCCTGTCGGCGCGTTGCATCCAGCATGCTGCTCAAGCCGCTTGATTCGCGTTGTTGGCAGCTTTGCAGCGTGATGTGAAAACTCCATTCACATCATGATTTTCATCACAGCTTGTGGTGCGAACGCGAAAGATACTAGCGCATGCCTGCGCTGCAATGTTGAGGTTGCCGCAAAAATGCGGGCCGTTCAGCGGGCGCCGGCACAACGCACCGAGGCCAAACTGCCGGGGTCCCCCGAGATGCGTGAGCTCAACGCACTGCTATCGGTAGTGAGTGCGCACGCGTGGACACCAATGGTTATGCCATCGCTGGGCAGGTTCTTCGTGCGCGCGTCAAAGGCCATGCGCCAACGGTTCTCGGCCGGGGAGCGGAACAGTGCAACGACGCCAATCACGGCGGTGCCATCGCTTAGTTGTTCGGACAATTCCTGCCGTACACCCGGTGTCAGTACTACTTCGTTGACCGATAGCAGATCCGCTCCCAGTGCAGCCTGTTCGCCGACCTGGTCGAGGAATGCATTGAAGGTGGCCTGCTCGAAACGCTGTGCGCTGCGCAGGTGATAGATCTTGAGAACCGCAGCGCTGGCGCGCTTGTCATTGCCGGCATTGAGATTGGTCCCGGCGTAGATTTTCAGCGGAACTACCGGAGGTTTCTCAGGCTTGGCTTCACGCAGGCCAACTGCTTGCAGTGTACTGTCCATGGCCTTGCCCAGTTTGCTGCCGGATGCACAGCCACCTAACCCGATGGTGCTAACAAGGATGAAAGTTGGGAGTGAAACCACACGCAAAAGTTTGCTCATGTACGCATTCATTTAGTGATGGGCGCCAAGAAAATAGCGGGTGAACGATGACATCTGGTTGCGAGTGCAACACGACGATGTGAAGGAAATGTTCAGAACAAACAGATCGCGATTTCGAAAATGACTATACCGGCGCGCATTCCCGAATGTACACTGCCGCCGCTGGGACTGGATTCCCGCGAGTTGTATCGGCGGAAATGCGGCTCCCTTTAGGAACTTATTTCGACGAAGGAATCACTATGGATGTGAAGGTGTTTGGGGCGGCAACACGTCGTTCGATTTTGGCGTTGGCATTGGTGTCGGGGTTGGGCGCTTGTGCATCCACGCCGAAGAAGGCAGCAGAAGTTCCTTTCGATGTAACGCTGGCCAATGCCGAGGCGCAGGTGTCGACGGCAGGTGCCGATGCAGCGATCAGCGCATTTGAGCTCGCTGCGAAAGCCGATCCCACGCGCAAGGAGCCGTGGGTACGTATCGCCCAGCTGCAGTTCGACCAGAACCGCTATGCACGCGCGATCGTGGCAGCGGAAGAAGTGCTGCAACGCGATCCCGATGATCTTGTCGCCGACGGCGTGCTGACTGTCGCCGGCTTCCGTATCGCCAATGAGTCGTTGCAGCGCCTGGATGGGCGCGGCGCGCTGGCCTCGGAAACCGCACAGCGCGAAGCACAGACCCTGGTCACCACGCTGCGCTCCACCATGGGCGACGCCATTCTTGAAACCGGCAAGCCGAAGCCGCGCGCCACGCGACAGGCTACGCGTTCCACCGCCGCCGGGCGCCGCGCTACGCCGCCGGCAGCTGCCCAGCCTGCACCGGCGCGTCCGGCACGCGACAACGGCGCCGATCCCTTCCAGAACATTGGCAATTAAGCCGGATCAACAGGACCAGTCAGGAGACACCCATGGCCAAGAAGGACAGCGTTCAAAAGCGGCTACAGAAGATCCGGCCGCCGCGCGTGCAGCTTACTTATGACGTAGAGAAGGGCGACGCGATCGAGCAGAAAGAGCTGCCGTTTGTGGTTGGTGTGATGGGTGACTTCAGTGGCACGCCGGAAAACCCGCTCCCCAAGGTCAAGGATCGCAAGTTCGTCAACGTTGACCTCGACAACTTCGACGAAGTGATGGAAGCCGCCGGTCCACGTGCGGTCTATCGCGTGCCGAACAAGATCAGCGAGAGCGGCGGCGAGTTCGGTGTGGAGTTGAAGTTCAACTCGATCGAGGATTTCCGCCCTGAATCCGTGGTCCAGCAGATCGATCCGCTGCGCCGCCTGCTGGAGTCGCGCACCAAGCTGGCCGATCTGCGCAACAAGTTGGCGGGCAATGAAAAGCTCGAGGACCTGTTGACGGATGTGCTCAACAACACCGAGCAACTCAAGAAGCTCGGCGCGGCGAAGGAGGAATAAGCGATGGCATCTGAAGCCACACAGCTGGCCGCGCAGGAAGCGGTCACCGAAGAGATCGATCTTCTCGACCAGATCGTTGAAAAGAGCAAGGTTGCCAAGTCGCGCACGGAGCACGAGCGTGCCAAGGACATCATCTCCGCGCTGGCGCAGGAGGTCATGGACGGCACGGTGGTGGTGTCGGACAACCTCAACCTGACCCTTGATGCGCGCATCGCCGAGATCGACCGGATCATTTCCGAGCAGCTCAGCGCGGTGATGCACGCCCAGGAATTCCAGGCGCTGGAAGGCAGCTGGCGCGGCCTGCACTACCTGTGCTCGCAGACCTCCACTGGGCCGAACATGAAGATCAAGGTCTTCAATTCGCCGAAGAAGGACCTGGTCAAGGACTTCAAGTCCGCGATTGATTTCGACCAGAGCGCACTGTTCAAGAAGGTCTACGAAGAAGAGTTCGGCACCTTCGGTGGTGCGCCGTTCGGCGCGCTGATCGGCGACTATTACCTCGGTCGTCAGCCGGAAGACATGTACTTCATCGAGCAGATGTCGCATGTGGCTGCTGCCGCACACGCGCCGTTCCTGTCTGCTGCCAGCGAAGGCATGTTCGGTCTGGAGTCGTTTACCGACCTGGGCAAGCCACGCGACCTGGCCAAGGTGTTCGACACGGTTGAGTACGCCAAGTGGAAGTCGTTCCGCGAGAGCGAGGACAGCCGCTACGTCGGCCTGACGCTGCCGCGTTTCCTCGGCCGCCTGCCGTACAACCCCAAGGATGGCACCACGGTCGAGGGCTTCAACTTCGTCGAGGAGATCGAAGCCGCGGATCACAGCAAGTTCCTGTGGTGCAACACCGCCTATGCGGCGGGTGCACGCCTTACCCAGGCGTTCGAAAGCTACGGCTGGTGTGCTGCGATTCGTGGCGTTGAAGGTGGTGGTCTGGTCGAGGATCTGCCGACCCACACCTTCCGTACCGATGACGGTGAGGTGGCGCTGAAGTGCCCGACCGAAGTGGCCATCACCGATCGTCGTGAGAAAGAGCTCAGCGACCTCGGATTCATGCCGCTTGTTCACTGTAAAAATACCGACTACGCCGCATTTTTTGGCGCGCAGTCGGCACAGAAGCCGAAGAAGTACAACACCGATTCGGCCAATGCCAACGCGATCCTGTCTGCGCAGCTGCAGTACATTTTCGCGGTTTCGCGCATCGCTCACTACCTCAAGGCGATGATGCGCGAAAAGATTGGCAGCTTTGCCTCTGCGGGCAACGTCGAGGAATTCCTGAATCGTTGGATCGCCCAGTACGTATTGCTGGACGACAACGCCAGCCAGGAAGCCAAGGCGCAGTTCCCGTTGCGCGAAGCGTCTGTGCAGGTTTCGGAAGTGCCGGGCAAGCCCGGTGTCTACCGCGCGGTGGCCTTCATCAGGCCGCATTTCCAGCTCGATGAGCTGTCTGTTTCGTTGCGACTGGTCGCCGAATTGCCGGCGTCCGCGAAAAAGTCGTGATGTTTTGATGTTGCTGTAGCGTCGGGTAGGGACCTCGGTCCCTTCCTCGCGGTGGCGCACATTTCTAGAGGGCGAAGCCCCCCTCAACCGGCAGGCCCCCGCCTGGCAAACAATCTCACGGAAGAACGGAATTTAGGAGACCAGATATGCAGCACGCTTTTCTTTCCATTGACACCATCAAGGGTGAGTCGCACGACGACAAGCACAAGGATTGGATTGAAATCCAGTCTTTCTCGCAGGACCTGCTGCAGCCGCGTTCGGCGACTGCTTCCACCTCCGGTGGTACCACGGCAGCCCGCGTGAACCTGTCGCCGATCGAAATCATCAAGTCGATCGACCTCGCATCCACGGCACTTAACCAGGCCGCTGCAAACGGCACCACCTTCCCCAAGGCACGCGTTGAGTTCATGCGCGCTGACAAGGACGGCAACGCGATCAATTACTACCTGGTCGAGCTGCTGAACGTGCTGGTACACCGCGTCACCACTACGGTTGACAAGGAAGGTATGCCGCAGGAAGTGGTGCAGTTGAGCTTTGGTGCCATCAAGTGGACTTACCAGCAGCAGAAGCCGGAAGGCGGCGTTGGTGGCAAGACCGTGGCGCAGTGGAGCGCAACCAAGAACATCCCGAACTACACCGTTTGATGATGTGTTCTGCGATGGCGCGTCATGCGCCATCGCAGTCTCAATCCCGGCAAGGCCAGGAAAGGCCCTGCAGTTGCATCGCTGCCGTAACGCACGGATGCCCAGCTACCGGAAACAACGATGAAGGGACTCGAACCCAGCCTGTTGGAAAAACTGTTTGACGATAATCCGCGCAGTGCGGGTGCCGGGCCGATCTTCAAGTCCGTATCGCTGGAACAGTACAAGGAATCCATCGCACGAGACCTGGAGGGGCTGCTGAACTCGCGCGCCGCATTCCAGGAGAGCGATATGGCCGAGTTCCCCAATTGCCGCCAGTCGCTGCTGACCTATGGGCTGGGCGATTTCTCGGCAATGAGCCTGGCCAACGCCTACGACCGCTCCGCCATTTGCCGCTCGCTGGAGCAGGCCGTTGGCCGTCATGAGCGCCGCTTGAAGAATGTCAGTGTGCAGCTCGATGCTGGCAAGCAGTTCGCCGGCGGGCTGCATTTCACCATTCACGCGCTGCTGGACCTCGAGCCTGCGCGTGAACCGGTAAGTTTCGACGCAATGCTGCAGCCGTCCACATTGCAGTATCAGGTCACCCGCGCCCGTCGCACGCAACAGGCGCTCTGATGCAGGATCTGCTGCCCTTTTATGAGCGTGAACTCGCCTACCTGCGTCGCTACGGGCGCGAGTTCGCCGAGCGTTATCCCAAGATCGCCGGTCGCCTGCAGTTGTCTGCCGATGGCAGCCAGGATCCGCATGTCGAACGCCTGATCGAGGCCTTCGCGCTGCTGACCGCGCGCGTGTCCAAGCGTATCGACGACGACTACCCGGAGTTCACCGATGCGCTGCTGGACGTGCTTTACCCGCACTACCTGCGACCATTCCCGGCCTGCTCGATTGCCTACTTCGACATGGAAGGGGTGGCGTCCAAGCTGAGCGCGCCGGTGCGGATTCCACGTGGTACGTCGTTGCAGAGCAGGGCGGTTCGCGGTGTGCCCTGTGATTTCCGCACCAGCTATGACGTTGTGCTTGCGCCGATCAGCATTGCCTCCGTTGCGTATCGCGCGGTGGCCGATGCACCCATGGCAACGGCGTTGCCGGCGGGGAGCGGTGCGCAGATTTCGCTGGGATTCCAGCTGCTGTCCGATCAGCTTGGCTTCGGCCAGCTGGGCACCGACAAGCTGCGCTTGTTCCTCGATGGCGAGCCGTCGGTACGCGCAGCCTTGCGTGATGCCTTGCTGCTCGGTGTAAAAGCGGCCTATGTTGAATCCGATGGTGATGGGCGTTGGCGTCGTCTGGAATCCGTGCCGATCACCCCGGTGGGCTTTGCTGACAGCGAGGCATTGATCGACTTCCCGGCCCGTTCGCATCCCGCCTATCGACTGCTCACCGAATTGTTCGGTTACCCGGAAAAGTTCGGCTTCGTTGACCTTGATCTTGCCACCAGCAGTGTTGGCGCCAGCCGTCGCTTCACCTTGCACCTGATCCTGCCGGCGAGCCAACAGGAACGCGCCAATGCAATGGTGCTGGAAGACATAGGCCTGCATAACGTGCGGCTGGGCTGCACGCCCATTGTCAACCTGTTCAAGATCAATGGTGAGCCTATCCGGGTCACCCATCGCACGGTGAATTATCCTGTCCTGGCGGACGCGCGCCGCGCATTTGCCTACGAAGTGCATTCCATCGATTCGGTGCACCGTATCCGCCAGACCCCACAAGGGGAGGCGATTCACGAATTCCGGCCGTTCTATTCGCTGCATCATGGCGAGGACCCGGACCGCACCGGCCAATACTGGGTGGCCCGCCGTGACGAGAACATCGCGCGCGAGAGCCCGGGCTTCGAGATGGAGATCAGTTTCGTTGACCTGTCCTTCAATCCGGTGTTGCCGCAGACCGATACCGTCAGTCTTGAGCTGACCTGCAGCAATCGTGATCTGCCGCATCAGCTTGCCCATAGCGTGACCGGCGGTGATCTGAGCATCGAGGGAGGCAGCCCGGCCAAGGCGATCACCCTGCTGCGCAAGCCGACCCGACCGCTGCGTTTCCGTCACGGCCGCAGTGCGCAATGGCGGTTGATATCGCACCTCTCGCTGAACCAGTTGTCGCTTAGTGGAAGCGGGCTGGCCGCGCTCAAGGAGATGCTGCGTTTGTACGATTTGTCCGGCAGCAATGTGTCCGCGCGGCAGGTGGATGGCATCCTCGCGCTGGAGCAGGTGCCGGCAACGACCTGGATGTCCGGTCGCCAGTTCGCCTCCGTCGTGCGTGGCCTGGAGATTCGCCTGACCATCAACGAGGCCCATTTCGTCGGTACCGGCGTGGCCGCGTTCGCGCAGGTGATGGATCATTTCTTCGCACTGTATGTGCACGCCAATAGTTTCACCCGACTGGTGCTGATTTCCGGCGACAGCGGGGAGGAGATCGTCCGATGCCAAGCGCGCAGCGGCGAATCGATCCTGGCGTAGCGCAGCAGCTGCTCGCCCAGCCGCACCGCTTCGAATTTTTCCAGGCGGTGCGGTTGCTTGAGCAGGTGTTCGAGCGGCAAGGCGTCAAGTCGGGCCAGGCCATCCCGATGCGGGTGCGCTTCCGCAACAACCTGTCGCTGGGTTTCCCGGCTACCGAGTTGTCAGCTGACGGAGAGGTGTACTCGCTGGCCGGCGATCGCCTGCAGGAGCCCGAGGCCATTGACCAGGCCTTGTCCGCCGAGACCCTGGGCGAGGTGCACCTGACCCCGCAGTTCATGGGCTTGCTGGGTACGGCCGGTGCACTTCCGCTGCATTACACCGAGACCCTGCAGGTTCGCGAGCTGTATGAGCGCGACCGTACCGCGCGCGCGTTCCTGGATATCTTTTCAACCCGTGCCGTAGCGCTGCACTACGCGGCCTGGAAGAAGCATCGGCTGGCGCTGCAGTACGAGCTGGATCGACGTGAGCGCTTCCTGCCGTTGGTGCTGTCGCTGCTCGGCATGGGCATGCATGAGTTGCGCGACCGCCTGCATGACGGCGAAGGCGACATCTTCGATCAGGCCGTGGCCTACTACGCCGGTGCGATTCGGCAGCGGCCGGTATCGGCGGCGCTGATGCAGCGCGTGCTTTCCGACTATTTCCAGGTTCCGCTTGAAGTGGAGCAGTTTGTCGGTGCCTGGTACCGCGTGCCGGCGGGACAGGCGACCCGACTGGGACAAGCCAACGCCGTGCTTGGCGCGAGTGCGCTGGCGGGTGATCGTGTCTGGCAGCGTGATCTGCGCCTGCGGCTGCGCATAGGCCCGCTTTCAAAGAAAGCGTTTGATGACTTCCTGCCCGGTGGCAATGCGGCCTTGGCCTTGGCCAAGTGGTTGGCCTTGCTGACCGGCGGGACGCTTGAGTATGAGGTGCGGCTGGTGCTGCGTGCCGAGGATGTCCAAGGCAGCGCACTGGGAAATGGCGCGCGCTTGGGTTGGGACAGCTATATGTGCACACGTGGGCAATCTGCCTCCCGCGATGACACCACCTATGGCATCGATACATTGCAATGACGAGGCGCCGGTGGCGACAACGCTGCCGGTATTTGAACGGTTTCAGCAGGGAGTGCGTGGTTCCGCATGAGCATCAACCTCAAAACACTTATCAGCAAGTTGGACGACACCTGCCGCCAGGCTACCCAGCGCGCAGCCAATCTGTGCATGGCGCGTGGCAACTATGAGGTGGACCTGGAGCACCTGTTCCTGGCCCTGCTGGAGCAGCCCAAGAGTGACTTCGTGCTGATCGCGCAGCGCAGCGGTATTTCCCCAGAGTCGCTTGAACGTGACCTCAGTGATGAAATCAGCCAGTTCAAGACCGGCAATACCCGCACCCCGGTGTTCTCACAGCATCTGCCTGCCTTGTTTGAGCACGCATGGTTGATTGCCTCGCTGGATTCGGAAACCACCCGCATCCGCAGCGGCCACCTGCTGCTGGCGCTGCTGACCGAGCCGGATCTGTCGCAACTGGCCTACCGCGGCTCCAAATTGTTTGTGCGCTTCAAGCGTGAAGAGCTCAAGCATGATTTCGCCAAGCTGACCGAGGGCTCGCAGGAAGCACAGACTGTACGCTTCGCTGATGCCGCTGCTTCGGGCGGGGCCGATGACGGTGCTGACGCGGTACCCGGTGAGGTCAAGGGTGGCTTGTCCAAGACGCCGGCGCTGGACCAGTTCACCACCAATCTCACCCAGCGTGCACGCGATGGCAAGATCGACCCGGTTATCGGTCGCGACGCCGAAATCCGCCAGGTGGTCGATATCCTGATGCGCCGTCGCCAGAACAACCCCATCCTCACGGGTGAGGCGGGCGTGGGCAAGACCGCGGTTGTGGAAGGCCTGGCCCGGCGCATTGCCGAGAAGGATGTGCCTGAGGTGTTGCAGGGTGTTGAACTGCATACCCTGGACATGGGCCTGTTGCAGGCCGGTGCCAGCGTCAAGGGTGAGTTCGAGAACCGCCTGAAGAACGTGATCGACGAGGTCAAGAAGAGCCCGCATCCGATCATCCTGTTCATCGATGAAGCCCATACGATGATTGGTGCTGGCGGCTCGGCGGGCCAGAACGACGCTGCCAACCTGCTCAAGCCGGCATTGGCGCGCGGCGAGCTGCGCACCATCGCAGCGACGACCTGGAGTGAGTACAAGAAGTACTTTGAGAAGGACGCTGCCCTGGCGCGTCGTTTCCAGGTTGTGAAGGTGGAAGAGCCCAGCGAAGTGCTGGCCGCTGCGATGTTGCGCGGCATGGTCGGCCTGATGGAGGCCCATTTCGGTATCCGTGTGCTGGACGAAGCGGTCACCGAGGCGGTGCGTCTGTCACATCGCTACATCAGTGGCCGCCAGCTGCCGGACAAGGCGGTCAGCGTGCTGGACACCGCCTGCGCCAAGGTCGCCCTTGGGCAAAGCGCGACGCCGGCCATCATCGAAGACACGCGCAAGCATCTGGATCGGCTTGAGGCCGAACTGGTTGCCCTGCAGCGCGAGACCGCAGGTGGCAGCACCCAGCATGAAGAGCGCCTTGCCGAACTGAAGGCGCAGCAGATCGAGGCGCAGGCGGTGCTTGCCAGCAATGAGCAGCGCCTGGGCGTCGAGCGCGAGCTCGCCGGAAGGGTGGCTGCTTTGCGCCAGCAGCTTGAGCAAGGGCAGGCAGGCGACGGTGAAGCGGATGCCTCGGTAGAGGGGCAGGCCGATGTGGCGGTCGCCAAGGCCACCGGCAAGCGCAGCAAGGCTGCCGCCCGCGAGCTGTCACCACAACATGCAGAACTCGCCAAGCTGCAGGCGGAGCTGCGTGAGCTGCAGGGCGAGACCCCGATGGTGCCATTGCAGGTGGATGGCACCGTGGTCGCAGAAATCGTGTCGGCATGGACCGGCGTGCCGCTGGGCCGCATGGTCAAGGACGAAATCCGCACCATCCGCTCGCTTGGCGCGCTGCTGGAAGAGCGGGTCATCGGCCAGGACCACGCACTCGATGCCATCGCCCAGCGTGTGCGTACCGCGACCGCGAAGTTGGAAGACCCGAACAAGCCACGCGGCGTGTTCATGTTTGTCGGCCCCTCCGGCGTCGGCAAGACGGAGACCGCACTGGCGCTGGCCGACATCCTCTACGGCGGTGAGCGCAAACTGATCACCATCAACATGAGCGAGTACCAGGAAGCGCACAGCGTATCCGGCCTGAAGGGCTCGCCGCCGGGCTATGTAGGCTATGGTGAGGGCGGGGTGCTGACTGAGGCCGTGCGCCGTAATCCGTACAGCGTGGTGTTGCTTGACGAGGTGGAGAAAGCCCATCCGGATGTGCTGGAAATGTTCTTCCAGGTGTTCGACAAGGGCATGATGGATGATGCAGAGGGGCGCGAGATCGACTTCCGCAATACCTTGATCATCCTCACCTCCAATATCGGTTCCTCGCAGATCATGCAGTCCTGCCTGAACAAACCGGCTGAAGAGATCCCCGGCGCCGAAGCGCTGAGCGAGGCACTGCGGCCCATCCTGATGCGCACGTTCAAGCCTGCGTTCCTGGGCCGTATGAAAGTCGTGCCGTACTACCCGATCAGCGACGACGTGCTGGCGCGCATCATCACGCTCAAGCTAGGCCGCATCCGCGACCGCGTCAGCGCCAACCACAAGGCCAGCTTCAGTTGGGACGAAGGCCTGGTGGAGGCCGTATTGGCACGCTGCACCGAGGTGGACTCGGGTGCACGCAATGTCGACCACATTCTCAACGGCACCCTGTTGCCGGAAATTGCAGAGAACGTGTTGACGGCCATGGCCGAGGGCACACGCATCAACAGCATCAAGGTGAGCGCCGGCAAGAAGGGCGACTTCAAGTACAAAGTTTCTTGATTACGGACGAAGGAGAACAGCATGGATTTTTTCGGATTTGACCGCCAGGCAGCACTGAACCACTGCGACAGCCTGGAACTGGGCCTGGGACGCGACCTCGACCGTGTGCGCGCATGGAACCGCCTGCGCCCGGAGCACATCATCGAACTGCTGGATAGCGCGGTGCCGGCGGCACGCCAGGACGCCCGCAATGTGGCTGGCCAGATCAGCCGCGGCTCCTGGCGTATCCATATGGATAGCGCCCCGGTGGGTAAGCCGCAGTTGGTGAGCAACATGCGCGAAGTGCTTGTTTCCGCGGGTGGACGCGACTATCGCCTGCAGATCAGCGAAGGCGTACGCCTGCGTCTTGAGGAAATCGTGCAGAGCGCTTGATGCACCCGCAACAAGCTCGTTCCAGCGCCGGCGGGCGCTGGAATGAGTGGCGACAAATGGATGTACCCAACCGTTTTCAGTCCGGGGTGTAGCGCGCACTACACTCCATGAAGGCAGATCACCACCATGGATTTGGTAAACAATGTATTGGCGGCCTTGGCCGGGCCCGCACAGACACAGCGCTTCCTGCGGCTGCATACCGCGCTGGGCAGCGATGTGCTGATTGCGGAAACCCTGGATGGCATCGAGCAGATCGATGGCATCGGCTTTCAATGGACGATCACTGCGCTCTCGGTTGATGCAGGTTTGCAGCTGCAGCCCTTGATCGGCAAGCCGGCACTGCTCCAGCTCCAGCAGGCCGATGGCAGCCATCGACCGCTACATGGCCGCATCACGGCAGCCGAGCGAATTGGCAGCAATGGTGGACTTGCCCGTTATCGCTTGCGCCTGCAACCGTGGTTGGCGTTCCTGTCGCAGCGCGTGGATAGCTACGTATTTCATGACAAAACGGTGGTCGAGATCGTCGAAGACATCTTCGCCGACTACGGCAGCTTGGCACCCGAGTGGCGCTGGGCGCTTACGGATGCTGGCCAATACGCCAAACGCAGCCTGACCACGCAGTACCAAGAGAGCGACCTTGCATTTGTGCAGCGCCTGCTGGCCGAAGAGGGCATCTTCTACTGGTTTGAGCACGAAGGCGATGCAGATGCATCCACGTTCGGCAAACATAGTCTGGTGCTGGCCGATCACGCGCACGATGTCACCGATCTTGGCAGCGTTCGCTTTCACCGTAGCAATGAGAGTGAGCGCAGCGATGCAATCCAGCACTGGCAGGAAGGCCGCAGCTGGTGCACCACGAAAGTGGAGCGCGCCACCTGGGATTATCGAAGCCTCGAGCGCCGACAAGCGAGCGCCGAGGCGGAGCAGGGCGCGGACCTGGGCATCGTCGATCAGGACACCAGCGGACCCTATGGCTGGCAGGACAACGCCCGCGGCCAGCGCCGCGCACAGCAGCACCTGGATGCATTGCGGGTACGCGCGCACCTGATCGAGGGGGCGGGCCAATGGCGCGCGCTCGCCGCCGGCGCAAAGCTGGCGCTGTCGCAGCATCCGCAAGTGGCCGGTGACGCAGCATTCCTTTGCATCTCGGTGCGGCACCAGGCGCGCAACAACCTGGACGCCGATGTATTCGATGCACTGGAGCAGACACTGGGTCCGATCAACCAGCGGACTTTGGCGCTGCCAACTGCATTGGCAGGCATCGGCATAGTTGCCGACCGCAATGACATCGATACAGGCTACTACGACAACCACTTCGCGGTGATTCCGGCCGAGGTGAGTTACCGCCCACAGACCGAGGATGGCCACGGCGTGCACCTGCATCCACGCCCCAGCATTACAGGCACCTTGAGCGCGATCGTGGTCAGCGACGGCGATCCATTGCTGTCCGACCGTGACCACCGTATCAAAGTGCAGTTTCCGTGGCAGCGCGGCGGTAACGCCAGCAACGGTCTATCGCACCCTGCGGGGGACGACAACGCGCCCGCCGACGGCAACGCCTGGACCTGGGTGCGTGTAATGACCCCCTGGGCCGGCGACAACTGGGGCGGGGTGGTGTTGCCTCGGCGCGGTCAGGAAGTGCTGGTTGCCTTCCTGGAGGGCGATATCGATCGCCCGGTTATCGTT